>CALFBW010000075.1 GCA_937951415.1 uncultured Chitinophagales bacterium
GCCCATCACTTACAGAACTAGGGTTTCCACCCACATCTATGGCCGTCCCTTCTAAGTCCCAAGTTTCTCCTACCCCATTTGTCCAAGTTAAGTCTGCACTATACATGCCGTTTTCCGGACAATAAATAGTATCAATCACCCAATCAGGCGCTTCAATTTGCGCCAATCCGCTAATCACGAAATTATCAATTCGCACTGCACCGCTTTCTTGACCATCGCCATTTCCCCAACCATAGATTCGGACACAAACGGCTTGATCATCTAAGGGATTGAAATTGGGATCTACTGTAAAACTCTCGGGCACCCAAGTTTGCGAAGCTACGATTCCAGCTCCTACAATATTGGGAGGAAAAACATTGAAATCTTCTCCAGGTATTCCTGAATTGTAAATTTGAACGGTAAGATTGGTTGGAAAATCAACCATGGACCCTTGATGGTCAAAACTGATGTTCTCAACTGTAACATTCGCGCCTAGGGGAATATCGAAACAAAACTCGAAATAATCGCCTTGCCCCACCGCAAAAGGCGCTGAGGGCTCTATCCAATCGTTCGCCCAAAAAGCATCACCTGGATTTCCTTGCACCCAAGTATCGGTTCCACCAATGACCGACTGTTGGTCAATTCCCGGTCCCGCTATCGCATTCTGTGGTATAATCTCTGGAACCGACGAAACCCCTGCCTCGGTTTGTCCATCGAAATTCCAAACAATCTGGAACGGGTCTCCATCGCAAAATGCGGGAGGTTCTGGTGCAGCGAACAAATTGCAAAATGTTGATAAAATCAACACTAGGCAATAAGCTGCAAAAGAACATCGTGAACTCTTATTACTACAGTTAGTCATCCTTTGTTTTCTTTCCTCTGTCTAGAGTTGGGAATTTGAGTCCAAAATCAGTGCGTTCGCGAGAACAAACACCAAAAAAAGAACACATTTTCCCGTTCCATTATGAAGCACATACGCGCTTTACGTCACATTTAGTATGCTGAATTAGTGAAGGAAAACACAGAATAAATGAACAAATATGTAATTAATCACAGATGTACCGTAAAATCGAAAATCCATTTATTCCTTTTCCTTACTCAAGAGCTTGTTAATCAAGATATAACCAACCAGCAAGTTCCACAGCTAAGCAAGCTAATTGCAACAAAAATCATTCCTTAACGTAGGTGCGCGGAACTCTTGAACCAATAGCTGCTAGTAGTTCATAAGAGATGGTATCTAAGCATTTCGCTTGCTGCGAAACTGAAATTTCTGGACCAAAGACAATCACCTCGTCCCCTACCGCGACTTTTTCCAGTTTAGAGATGTCAATCATGCAGGTATCCATGCAAACATTGCCTACAATTGGAACGAGTTGTCCTTGTAGAAGAAGGGATAAACGCTGCTGGCCTGCCCGACGAAAAAGGCCATCAGCATAACCAATTGAAATGGTAGCTATGCGCCCGTCTTCCAACAATTTTCCCTTTCTCCCGTATCCGATCGTTTCTCCCGCCTTTATTTCGCGAATACCCGATATGTAAGTCGTCAAACGCCCCACTTCTTTTAGCTGTGCACTCATGACTCCCGAATCATCGATGCCATACAAGCCAATGCCGAGTCGTACCATATCGAAATGCGCCTTCGGAAAACGGGCAATGCCCGAAGAATTGAGCATGTGTTTCATAAAATCTTGCTGCGTCTCTTTTGCAATCAAGGTCGCTCCTGCTTGGAAACGCTCGATTTGCTCTTGCGAAAAAGCATCCTTATCGGCTTCATCACTGGCTGCCAAATGCGAGAAGACCGAACGTATTTCTAGCTTGGCGGCATTTACTTGACGACAAAGCTCCCTTAAATCTTCCAGATCAAAGCCCATACGATTCATTCCCGTTTCCAACTTCAAGTGTAAAGCTGGAAAGCTCGGATTTTTTATTTTTTCCAATAAATACGCCTCCAAGTGCGAAAAATTGGCAATTTCGGGCTCCAACTGATAAGTCGCCAAATCTTCCATTTGATCGAGCGGCACATTGAGCACCAAAATGGGCAATCGAATGCCCGCTTTTCGCAATTCAATGCCTTCATCGGGATAAGCCACCGCCAAATAATCAACCTGCTGGTGTTCTAGCAACTTCGCAATTTGAAAACTGCCCGTTCCATAAGAAAAAGCCTTCACCATGCAAAGTAATTTTGTCTTGGGAGCAAGTCGAGATCGGTAAACATTCAAATTATCCATGATCGCATTGAGGTTAATCTGAAAAACCGTTTGATGCATTTTGTAGGACAAAGCTTTGGCGACTTTCTCCAATTGAAAATGCCGCGCTCCTTTCAGCAAAATAGATTCCGATTGAAAAGCGAGTCTTTTGGTGTCTAGTAATAAATCAGCGGTCGACTCGTAAAAATGCAAGTCTTTTATGCTCGACAATTTATGTCCCAACTCTTTACTTAAATTCGGTCCTACGGCAATAATTCGTTGCAAATCGTAAGTCAGAATTAATGCTGCTAATTTTTCATAAATACTGGGATCGGAAGCTTCGCGAATGACCGAAAAAATAAGTGTTCTTGATAAATGCGAATGTTGTGTTTTCTGAAATTCTAGGGCTGCCTTTAAAGACAGAAGATCTGAACTGTAACTATCATTAATGAGTTGGCAATCGTTGATGCCTTGCTTTTGTTCCAAACGCAGAGGAACAGTAGGTAAATCTTGTAATTTATTTTGCCAATTTTCTAAGGGAATTTTATTTTCTAATAAATACGCAATGACTAATAAAACATTGGAATCGTAGGCATTG
>CALFBW010000076.1 GCA_937951415.1 uncultured Chitinophagales bacterium
TGAAAACTTGATCGAGATAAGTGGTGAAACAGTATGTGTCAGTAGTGTTTCAGATTTTACAGGCAAAAGTTGACGATTAGGCCTAATGGTCGGGCTTTTTGAGGTAGATAGCCTGCTCTGGTGAAACACTTTAGGTAATAGCACACCGCTATACATTGAGCTAAAAGCAGCAGTCTGAGACAATTATTTTTGGGGTCGACCAAGACTTCCAAAAAATGACGCTCAAGCCGCTACTCGACAAAACTACACCTTATCTGTCGAACCAAGAATCTTCCACAGTGACAAACTTGATGATCGTGGTAATGGCGATGCTGGACAAGCGTACCGTGTGCATCAACAAGCTGAAAAGCGCGGTCGGTGGCATTATTGATAAGCCCGACACGAAAGTGCAGTCGCATTACACCCGCCTGATCCGCTTTTTCCGGGATCACAGCTCTGGTGACCTTTGGATTCACATCGTTCGCTGCGGTTTACAACTCCTCCAGCTTGATTCCCGCTACCTCGCTCTGGACGGCAGCAGCTGGCAGGCTGGTGGAGTTTGGCAACACTACATCAACTTGTGCATAGTCTATCGTGGAGTTGCCATACCCATCTTTTGGACCGATCTGGCAAAACAGGGCAGTAGTTCGATAGCCGAGCGGATCACTTTGTTTGACCGGGCATTGAAGTATTTCGTTTTGCGTGGGAAGGTTCTCTTGGCTGATCGCGAATATATTGGGGTTGAGTGGTTCAACTACTTGATTGACAAGCAGATAGATTTTGTTATCTGTTCGCGTGGCTATTCCTATTTTGCCTTGATTGACGAATTCTCATCCGGCAGAACGGTGGAGGAGATGATTGCAAAGGCAATGCGCAGCCGGAAAGCAAACAAGGCGGTATCTAAAGCTTTCCGACTTTCGGAAGATGGGCCGACCTTATGGATCGTAGTGGCCAAGAATCCGCATCCGCAAGGCAAGGAAGACTTTATGATTCTAGTAACATCATTGGACCAGAATGCTTACATCACCGTGGCGGACTACCTGAAACGCTGGAAGATCGAGCACTGTTTTAGACAGCTCAATTCCAACGGCTTCGACCTGGAAAAGATGAATCTGGGCAGCGTGAAGCGTCGACGTTTGCTCATGCCGTTGTGGTTTTGGCTTACACTGTCGCCGTGGTTGAAGGACTCAAGGACTACAAGGATGTCGTTCCGTTTAAAACTCATGGCAGCCAAGGCCGGGTTTACAGAGCGATCTCTTTGTTCCGTCACGGTATTGATCGTATTTTACAAAGTGCCGTCAGGCTGCCGCAGTTTGTTGCCTACTTTATGCGAGAAATCCGACGAGCGACAAGTGGCTACAGATCGTCTCAGCTTTTAAATGTATAGCGGTGTGAGCTAATAGTGTTCAGGTTTCCGAATTTAGAGATAAGTCGAAAGAGAGTGTAATCGAATGGCTCAAAAGGCAAAGAAAAGTAAGGGGCCTCCTGTTTTTCTACCAGATATACATTCTCTCCTACCGAATATACATTTCCTTTGCAGAGTATCGGAGTGGCACCTATCTTTGTGGTGTTCAGATTTCAGAACTCTACTTTAGAGAAAGTCAACAACCATATCTCACCTATGCCCGAGGGTACGATATAGGCGAGGAACAAATTATACTGCTTCTAGTATTCTC
Source organism: uncultured Chitinophagales bacterium (assembly GCA_937951415.1). Lineage (GTDB taxonomy): Bacteria > Bacteroidota > Bacteroidia > Chitinophagales > UBA2359 > CALFBW01. The sequence goes on from CALFBW010000076.1 coordinate 1,656, forward strand.
TAATCTCGAATAAAAACTAGGCTTCTTATCTGAAGATGCTTTAAAATTCATCTCAATTAGTTCACCTATTAAAAGAAAACAATGAATTACCCCTTCACCCGTGCAATACTACTTTTAGTTATTGCGATGTTCTTCATGCTATCTGCATGTGAAAAGGACACTGTCGTTCTTCAGAACGAATCCACTTCTGAATTCTCAGAAGCAGCGCCCAAAAATTTCATGGTCTTTGAAAATATGAAAGCATTAATGGACATGTTGTCCAAACCCGTGGCCGAGATCAAAGCAATTCAATCCGAATTGTTTATTGACGGTTCCTTTAACTCTTATAGTAATCACTTTGCTTCAATAGAAAAAGAGTTGGCTTTACTAGAAGCATCCGATCAGCTACCAAAGTCAATTAGAGAGATTGAAAAGCAATTTGACATTCGAATTGAAGCGGATCCAAATGGTGGAAACGTGGTCATCCCTGCTGTACAATCACTTCGTCTTGGAGCTATCGCTAACCAAGATGGTATTTATCAAGTTGGCGATGCTCTTGTCCAACTATCTTACGATCTGTCTTACAATGTAGAAGCAGCTAACGTTCTCGACGTTACTGACCTTTCAACATCTCCGGGTGTTCAAACAAATGCTTTGTATGAAAACACTTCTACTAGTAAAGCAATAACGCATGAATGCATCCGAAATTACTTCCACGATGGTAAAGAACATCGTTTGAGAGTCCAATGGGGAGTTGACTACATCAATGTTCCTATTCCATTAGTAAGCCCACCGGTAGCAGTTCCAGTTACTAATATTGATATCTTAATTCGGCATCAAAAACGTGGAATTTTTGGGATTTGGTTTGCCAACGAAGAAGATCGCATTTGGACAGATGGTGGAGTTACACACCTTGTTCAATCACCTTCTGGAAATTCAACTCGTTTTTTCAGTATTGATGAACAAGCATTTAATTCATCTTCTTTGGGATTTGATGTATTCCTTGGCTCACGAGAAACCAATATTGCACCTCAAGATTGGATACTTTCACCCTCGTGGGCTTTGCATTCCTCAAGGGATCATCGGACGTCTGTTAACTGCTTCATTGTAAATTAATCATTCATAACCAAAATAATTGAGACTATGTCAGGATGGGTCGACTACTATGTATCTCCCCATCCTGACTATTTTTTTTATTCTCTAGAAAAATACAATTCACCTTGTTCATTTACAGAACTGTAAGAATATCCTTATTATGTATTTGCCTTGTAGTTTCTTTTTTAGCTCTGCCCCTTCAAGGCCAAGATATCCGTGGTGTAATTCTAGATGACCAAACGAAAGAGGCCCTTATTGGGGCGTACGTAACGAATAACAGCACAGGTAAAACGATCACTACTGACAAATTTGGATCGTTCACTACAAATGCCTCAGAAGAGAAGAGCCTCAGCTTAAGAATTACTTACTTGGGTTACGGGACTCTTGATACAACTATCACTTCTCCTATTTCTCCATTGATCATAGGACTAGCATCTAAAGCCGAACTACCTACCATTGAAATTGTATATCAAGATGTTGAGAGGCGCACACGCAATGCACTAGCCATCGCCAATATCCCAGTTGCTCTTCTGAATGCACTACCCTCATTAGCTGGGGAGACTGACCCTATAAAATCCCTTCAGCTCTTACCCGGGATTGCGGCAGGAGTAGAAGGCACCTCAGACCTTTACGTTCGTGGGGGTACGCCTGATCAGAACCTCATCCTTTTAGATGGTGCCAAAATTTACAATGCAAACCATCTCTTAGGGTTTCTCTCACCAGTTAACCCTAGCCTAGTAAAAAACATCAAGTTGTACAAATCAGGATTCCCGGCGCGCTTTGGCGGCCGCTTATCCTCCGTACTAGAAGTTGAAACGGAAGGAGGCAATAAATCAAACTGGGAAACTACCGTAGGCGTAGGTCTCATCAATAGTAGATTTCAAATTAGCGGACCGCTAAAGAAAGGCCGTAGCTCTATCTCGGTTGGAGGAAGAACTGCTCACCTTTCCTTGCTAAACTCTATTGCCACAAATGAAGAATCGTTTCAAACCTATTCGTTTTACGATCTTAACCTAAAAGCCAACTGGCAGTATGACAAATCGAATATCGCATTAGCATTCTTCAGGAATTATGACCGTACTGTAGTCGCTCAAAACACAGTGCGTACGCCCCTTCAAGGAATTTTTGACTATGGAAATATCACGGGAAGTGCAAGATGGTCTTACGCCCTCAGTGAAAAGTTTACGCTAATTTCTTTATTAACTGGAAACTACTATAATTATCGAGCAAAGGAAGAACTTTCCATCTCAGAAGAGATTGTAGAAGCTACGTCAAATATTTCCACCATCCGCGAACTGGACACCAAGTTACTGCTAAAGGGCTATTTGAATAATAATCTGAGCCTAGAAGCGGGCCTGGAAGGTAGCCTGAGGAGAATCAATCCTAGAAATGTAGAATCAACAAACGAAAACTTAGCGGTAGGATTTCGCCCAGAGGAAAATAGTCAGGACTTAGCAGCATTTGCAGATGTTACCTTAGACGTAATCAATGATTTGGCGTTACAAGTTGGTGTAAGGCTGCAAAATTATTTTCTGCTCGGAAGCAATAAAGCCTTTACCTACCTAGAACCTAGGATAAATTTAAGTTATTCGCTCAACAAGAAGGCTACTTTGTCAACTTCTTACACAAGAATGTCACAAGGTCTTCACATGATTTCAAACAACTTTGTTGGCATCCCCACTAACCTTTGGGTTACAGCCAATGAAAGGGTCGTACCGACTAGGGGGACACAGTTTTCACTCGGTGGAGGCTACAATTCCGAAAAATTCAATCTAGCCATTGACGCTTATTATAAAACTACGAAGAACGTTATTGACCCACTACCTGGAGTAGGATTTTTCCAGTCTAGTACGGAGAATTGGGAGAATGACATTTCTGCGGGTGGTGAGAACCAGGTCCGGGGTGTTGAATTATTTTACCAGCATAAGGGGGACCGTTTGTTCGGATGGTTTACTTACAATTTGATTTGGAACAGAATTCGGTATAATCAAATAAACAATGGAGAATGGTATTTTCGTCAGTTTGATCGTCGTCATGACTTATCAATAGTTACCGGTTATCGGCTCAATGATAAATGGCAACTACTGACCAATTTTGTGCTCAACTCTGGTTTTCGTTTAACCCTACCGATTGCCACTAGATACGATGGGCTTTCCAACACTATAATTCCTGTCTATCGTGAAAGGTATAATGGAGCCACTCCAATTTACCATCGACTGGATGTAACTTTCCGAAGAGAGAAGGTCCGAAAGAATGGTCGAAAAAGAGTTTTTGCAATCGGCTGTTACAATGTTTATGGTCGTCAGAACCCTACGTACGTGCTCGCAGAACAAGACTCCCAAAGTGAATTTGACGATGTTTCAATCAGCTACTTACCGAACATCATTAGTAACGACATCACGCAATATTCACTATTCACCTTCATCCCTTTTATAAACTATGAAATTACGTTCTAACACTCTTGCGACAATTTTTATTTTCTGCGTCTTATTTAGCAGATGCACGAAAGTTTTGGACACTAATATCCCCTTTGAGGGGTCTAAAATTAGCGTAAGCGCCAGGATTGACCCGGCAGAGGGCTTCGTTGCTTTCGTGAATAAAACTGCACTACCTACGGGAGATCAAACTTTAAGTGAATTAACCCTTCTTGGAGCTCAGGTCATTTTATATTCTTCATCGACAGCGTTCTCTGTTCCAGCACAAGGTGACGGTTTTTTTTCGCTCACGGATATCTCCATAAGCGAAAACGATAGCTTTCGACTTGAAATTACAGCACCTCTTCTAGATACGCTAAGGTCAAAGTGGGTTGTGGTCCCCCCTGCAATTGAAGCCCCTATACTCGAAGAAATCATTGAACTAGATACAATTGCCCCTGCGCCCTTCACCTATAACAAGGTTGAATTACACTTCTCAGGTATCGATCCACTTGGCGACAATAAGTATTTAATCGAAGTGACTCATAACGCCAGATTCCCTTCACCTATCCTTTTTGATTTCTTTGCAGACTTCGACTCTGAGTCATGCGAGGTATTCAACTTTAACAGTATATTCTTTCCAGATAGGTGTATTACCGACGAAGCATGGAATTTTAGATTAGTTCCTGATTTATTCTTATTCAATTTTAGCAGCCAAAGAGTAGAATTTGAGGATTACATATTTGTTGTCAGAAGCATTGACGAGAATTACTTTAACTACCAGCTTGATCGACTAAACCTCGATGATATTCGAGGAGTTATTCTGGAGCCAAGAATCTCTACTACGAATGTAATTGGCGGTGAGGGGCTTTTCGTAGCCTCCAATAGTTTTAGGCGAGTCTTAAGTAGGCCTTAAACTAAAGGAATTAGTGTTTGTTTCATGAGTTAAGACATCTCAGAGTTTTGGCTATCAAAGTAGGAAGGTTATCTGAAAGCATCCTACAATTTCTATCGAAACCAGAAGTTTAATCGTCCATTTAAGCCCCAATCAAGGCCACTAGTTCTATCTTCGAAGCTTTGAGTGACATTGATCCCCAAATCAAAGGAAGTGGACCGATTAATAAAAAGACTATTACCCAGCTCGTAAGCAGCGAAGACTTCACTTTGGTTGTCACTATCATTGTTTACGGTAGTACTTCGATAATTGCACGAAAAACTAGCTCCGGCAAAAACGTTGAATAGACTTTGCTTGGTGATGTAATAACGGAGGCCTGCCACTAAATTTAATTCTTGCTGGACTAGCTCTCGTTCCAAAAGTCCAAATTCTTGGCTAAAGTCATTAAAATTGAACCCTAATGAACCTTCAATTACAAAACGCTCCGACAAAAAATAATATCCATGTGGAGTGATACTGACAAAAAAACCATCTCCCACTTTATTATTGGAAAGAAGAGCATCAAACAGCTGACCGTTAAGCACAAATGTTCCTTTCTGGAAATAACCTGTAGCTGCAATTTTGCCCGCTGGCCCGCCAAGTACTGTGTTCAAGCGAGCACTTAGCCCCCAATCGTCTGAATCAAAAAACCGGGTCTTAGTGTAACCTGCATTAATGTTTAGCAGTGTACTATTTTGGAGATTTCTTTCTACCCCAATTTCGCCACCATAGCTATAAAAAACATCGAGACCTCCACCGAAAATAAAATTAGTCCCCAATTGAGCGTAAGGGAGCCAACCATTACCAATCTCGCCCGCATAGTAGCGCACGAAAGGGCTGAGACTTAGTTGATAGCCCTCGACGGAAAGATTTAAAGACTCGATTTCGCTTCCGATTAGTAGACCTTCAGTCAAAAAGTATCCGACTCCAGTAGTCAGGTTTTCGTTCAATAAACTAGAATTTCCACTGAGCCAAATTTCACCTTGACGGCTATCGATTTCGTTATCAGCTGTTAGTTTTGGCTGTGCACCAAGTCCGTAGGAAAGGAAGCAACTCAGGAAAACAAGAAGTTTGTAGCAAGGCTTCATGTATAAGTGTTTTGGTGTAAGGATTAAGTAGGTCTGACAAACTGTATATTTTGGAGAGTAACAGTTTCTCTGTAAAGAACACATGCTAATCAAGTGATGCAAAGATAGGTTCGAAGTTAATCATAAAACGACTTCTTAGTCATAATGTAGTGTGAAAGTTCTTGGTTTCAGTAAAACACATGTTTTTAAACCCTTAAAGTTTTCAAATGTATAGAATAAGCTTAAAGAAATTAACATCTGAATTACTCTACCCGACGGTTTTTGGTCAGACTATAAATAAATTGAGGAAAAGCTAATATTTGTGGTTCTGACACGCAAATACCGCTCTTCCTCATGGCACCAAAGCCGCTAGCAAAGCTAGCAAAACTACTCGATCAACACCGAATTGTCGCTCATAAAACGCGCCGATTGTTCCTTGTGAACCTCATCCCCGCCTTGGTGTGTGGGCGTAGCGTCGTTTTTTCCGAACTAGCCGACAAAATGGACAAAGACATTAAGGCCGAGTCGATTGAGCGTCGCCTACAAAATTTTTTCCAGAAAGTGGATTTCGATTACCAAGCCTTACTG
>CALFBW010000077.1 GCA_937951415.1 uncultured Chitinophagales bacterium
TTTTCCTGCTTCTTACGGTCTTTTTCTTGTTTTTTCCACTCTTTATCTGACGACGACTGCTGTGCATATACTTGTGAGGGATGCACAATGAATAGCAGGAGTCCAGTAAAGAAAATAAGGAGTATTTGTTTCATCAAGAAATCGAAAATCTTAGAAAATGGATAATTTGCTAAAGGTCAAATGCAGCAATTCTTCCTTCTTATTGTGAAGTTTGAAGCATTTTCCTTTTACATTCTATAAGAAAAAGACAAGAATTTTGTAGTAGCGTTTAAGTACTACAAGAACAAAGTATGAAAATAGATATGCCTGGCAAGTTTAAGTCAATAAATGAGCGGACGCCCTTATTTAGTAAAAACTTGCACCAGTATTTATTGCAAATACCAACCGATCTTATTCGGATTAAAAGGAATTAAAAAGCTCCCTAAACTCTGCTTCTACTTCACGATAAGCAAAGCCTTCCAAACCAAAACCTCCAAAGAAAGTAGTTTCAGTGGAAACGTCGTAATCCGAAACTTTCAACCAAAGTTCTACTCCAGTACTTTGTCCATTGTCATAAAGTAATTCAGGGCCTAACTTCAAATCACAAGCATCGTCAATCTTTATTTCATTGTAGTTTACAACCAAACGATCTATCGCTCCATTAATTCCAGAAGCGATTCCAATGCCAGTAATGACGTGACCATCTGGAACAATGTAAGAAATTTCTAAGGGGCCAGTAGGATTCGTTCCGTCACGAAATTCTAACTCCTCGCCAAGGGTTCCGTCGTTGAAAAGTTCTCGCCCTTTTAGCATCAAGGTGTTGATGCCATTATTGCCAAAACCAGTCATAATGTAATTATCTGGCAACTCGATATAAACGTCATTGACAAGATTTACATTCAAAGTACTGATCCATTGGTTCTGAAAACTCTCATTCACAAACACAGAAGGTGTACAGTTTTCGCAGTTTTCACCACTAAATCCTAGGGGACATTCGCAGTCGCATTCATTGCTCACTGTGCCACCGTTTTGACATTCCAATTCGCAAATAAACTCCTCATTCTCACAATTATTACCTGAAAAACCCTCTGGACAGGCACAGATACAACCTTCGATAGCTTGCCCGCCATTGATACAAGCAATTTCACAGTCATTGTCCGTGGCAGCATCATCTTCTCCACAAGACAGAAATCCTATCGTTAACATGCAAAGGAAAATTAGAGTGAATGAGGCTTTTAAAAAACTAGTCATGTTGTCGGAACTTTGTGTTACAAGTAAAAGACGACAAAATTACGAAGAGCGTTGGATTCTGTAGAAGATACTGCAGTTATACCTGTGTAGTAAAAAACGCATCAATCCGCCGTTTTTAGAAAGGATACTCACCTTTCGCTGCTTCATTCGAGCTGGACAGCCACTCTAAAGCCATCCCATCCCATCAAAACAAAGGCAGCTCGAAGCTTCGAATATAGTGATCGCATGTCCAATACTCACTAGCTGCTTGCAGTTTTAGTAGATACCCAAAGGCCATAACTGTCCTATCTTATGCATCCTTTTCATCTTGTAAATCGTGTTCAAGACAAAGGCGAATCAATGACTTTGGACCGTCTATTCATCTAGCCAGTACATCTATCCATTTATCCGTTTTGCGGTTTGTCCGTTTAGCCCTTCGCCCATCTTGTACATCCTTCCCCATTTTAAAAATCCTGTTCAAGACAAAAGCATTTATGGATCTTGGGCACCCATGAATCGTACTATCCCGTTTTATCGATTTCTTATTTTGGAAGGGGCAATTCCATATTAGAATTTCTTTCAAGATATCCTCATTTAGCTTATCTTTCCTCTGGTAAGTATTCGGCCGATCGCCTGCGGCTGGAATTCATTTTTTATATTCCACAAACAGCTTTTTGAGTTCAGGTGGTTTTAATAATTTTAATGGGAATCTTCAGAAGAATCGGTGCCTCCTTGCTGCTTGGATTAGGCATCTTATGTACACAGTATGCACAAGCACAAGTGTATGACGATTACATTGGATCGGGGCACAATAACAACATCAGCATAACTACAAGTGATACCAACACTGGAGATTCCGAAAGCTTAATCAGTGGCGATGGATTCTTTCCAGATAAAGCTGCAGCTTCCCGTTTTCTGGGACAGGCCACTTTAGGGGCGAACTTTGAAGATATTGAACACTTGGAGCAGCTGGGCGTACAAGATTGGCTGGAAGAACAGTTCAATATGCCCAATGGAGGTTCTTACGCCGCTACTTATCGAGAACTATATGACGAAGCCATCACTCGAATTGCCAATGTTCATGGAGCGGCCAGTGTAGATTCGACTCGAGATAGAGCGCAGATGCAATACGCATTCTATCAAAAAATGATGGACGATGACGATGCGCTGCGTCAAAAAACAGCCCATGCACTGAGCCAGATTTTTGTAATTTCCATTGCTGACGGTGGACTGAATACCAGAGGTTTTGGTGTTTCATCTTACTACGATGTACTCTACAACAACGCTTTCGGAAATTTTAGGAATTTACTGGGACAGGTGACGAGGCATCCTATAATGGGGATTTATTTGTCCAGCTTTCAAAACAAGCAAGCTGATGTTGCTGCTGGAACTTTCCCTGACGAGAATTTCGCCAGAGAGATCATGCAGCTCTTTACGATAGGCTTGTGGGAATTGAACAACGATGGTTCTCGGAAGCTTGATGCGCAAGGAAATTACATTCCTACCTACAACAATATCGATATCCAAGAATTGGCAAAGGTTTTTACTGGCTTTAGCGGTGGCGATTGGGATTTACTAAATAAGCCAGAAAACACCGGAAATCCGCTCGTGTTTTGGAAAGGTTTAAACCACTATGACCTTTCAGTTCCGATGCTTATGTGGGAAGAATTCCACGATCCAGGACTAAAGTTTCTCGTGGACGGTTCGGTGATTCTACCAGGTCAAACAGGAGAACAAGATGTGGATGATGCTTTGGATGCCTTATTTAATCACCCAAATGTTGGGCCTTTTATTAGCCGACGCCTAATTCAACAATTTGTAAAATCAAACCCAACACCTGCTTATATCAATCGTATTGCGACGGTTTTTAATAGTAATAAATATGGGGTTCGTGGTGATTTGAAATCGGTGATTCGAGCAATTTTGAGCGATCCAGAAGCTAGAGATTGTTCTGATTTGAGCGACCCCACGATTGGGAAGTTGCGACAACCTTTGGAGCGTTGGTCTAGGCTTTTTCTTGCTTTTGATCTTGACAGTCCTTCTGGAGACTTTTGGTTCCGTGATTTTAATCTACTCTACGATAAGGTAGAACAAACTATTTTGTCATCACCTACAGTCTTTAACTTCTTTTCTCCTTTTTATGCCGAAAGCAGCATTATTGCGCCCAATGGTTTGGTATCTCCTGAGTTCCAAATTTTGCATTCTACTAGCGGGATTAATTACATTAATGTAATAGAAGATGCCATTAAAGTGCGGCCATTTAAAAACCGAACTTTAGTAGACCCTCTGCTGCCAACATTTGACATTGATAGTAACGACGAACCTTTTTTAGATTTTTCCGATGAAGAATTAGTGTACAGTTCAGCGGGTATTTCAGCGCTAATTGATCGCCTAAATATCATTGTCTGTGCTGGGCAATTGTCTGCGGGAACGAAAGACATCATTGTTAATCACCACGATGCTTTAATAAATGCAGGAGCAAGTTTTACGCCTAGAGAAGCAGTACAAGAAGCACTTTATTTTATGATGATGTCACCCGACTTCATGATTTTAAAGTAAGAGAAACTCCTTTTCAACTAAATAGAAACCATTGCCATGTGCGATCATCATAAACATTCAAGACGTTCTTTTCTCAGTAAAATAACCATGGGATGTGCCTCTCTTGGAGCAACGAGTTTGCTTTCTGGAATCACCAATATGGGCTTAATAAATGCAGCCGCAGCTGCGAACCGCTCTCCATTTTTCACCCCTGCGAGTAATCCATATAAAGCACTGGTTTGTGTATACCTAGGAGGCGGGAATGATAGCTTCAATATGCTGGTCCCTCGCGGAACTTCGGAACATGCCGAGTATGCGGAAGTGCGCACAGATATTGCGCTTCCTCAAGCAGATTTATTGGCCATTAATCCTTTAAATCCAGATGGCAAGGAATACGGTTTGCATCCTGCCTTAACGAATGTGCATTCTATGTTCGAATCGGG
>CALFBW010000078.1 GCA_937951415.1 uncultured Chitinophagales bacterium
GGTTTGACTGGCTCTCCGAAGAGCGATTGGACGCACTCAAGTTTCTGATAATCAATGGCCTCGTTGCAAGCTGTTTCAAAGTCTTGAAGAAATTTCCAAGCCTGTATTCGGGCCCCATTGATGTGCTTTGGTATGCTGAATTGTTTTTCGCGGACAATTAAGCGACTGCCCTGCTTGATACCCATTATAATGGTGTAGAATGTTGTTGACATAAGATGATCTTTATGAATTCAACAACTCTGGATAGACGGGCGTAAAACGATGTTTAAAGTAGCAATGTAGCTATAAACACCTCAATGACAGCTGAGAAGGGAAGTTTTGTTGAACTTTTTCGCCTCTCGGGAACAATTTTAACGCTCAGTGGGTTGTCTTAGTGTAAAGTATGATGGCTTTTCGTAGAATTTTGGCGAATATCCAAGCAAATTGAGATACTTTTGTGCCACCTCCCTGAATTGTGGGCTTCCGGCCAAAGCGATCAAACTTTGCCAATGACTTTCATTCCCGGTGGGAAAATTTTATAATCTAAATCAAATGCATGGGTAAATCGCAAGAAACATTTAACAAGAAAGAAAGAGAAAAGAAACGTCGCAAGAAAAAACTGGAAAAGCTAGAAAAAAGAGAAGCTCGAAAGTTAGAAAAGAATAATTCTGGTGGCAGTAGTCTCGATGACATGATCGCTTACATCGATGAGAACGGAAACATTTCTGATTCTCCGCCAGATCCTACGAAAAAGAAAAAAGTGAAAGTCGAAGACATCGTCTTGGGAATTCCACCAAAAGAAGATTTTGAAGAAGATCCGGTACGCACTGGTAAAGTGAAGTTCTTCAATGAGGAAAAGGGTTACGGCTTCATCATTGATAACGAAAGCAAAGACAGTGTTTTTGTACACATGAATAACTGCAATTCAGATCTTCATGAGAAAGATCGAGTAACTTTCGAACTAGAGAGAAGCCCGAAAGGCTTAAGTGCAATCAACGTAAAGTTGGTAGAGTAAAAAAAACAAGGGCGGAACATTGATTCCGCCCATTTCTTTTTAGGGACATTCGTTCCTCAGAGCTCGTCGATGCTCTGTAATTTTATAAGCATGATTAAAACAGGAGAATATCAAATCCTAGAGATTAGTCGGGAAATGCCCCAAGGCTATTACTTAGTAGATGAAGAAAATGAAGAAGAAGTACTTTTTCCTCAATCTTACATCACGGAGGATATGGAAATCGGTGATAAGATAGAAGTCTTCGTTTATTGTGACAGTGATGATAGAGATGTGGCGACCACAGAGCGACCTTACTTGACGGTAGGAGAGTTTGCCAGCTTAGAAGTAATGAATGTAAACGATACGGGCGCTTTTTGTGATTGGGGTGTTACCAAAGAACTGCTAATCCCATTTAGTAATCAAGCTTTTCGCTTGAAGACAGGAATGCGATGTGTAGTATATATGTATCTCGATCCTTATTCAGATCGCTTGGTAGGGACCACCAAGTTGGGGCCCTTTTTGAAGAATAACGAGGAACAAAAACTTGCCCACGGTCAGGAGGTAAGTGCGCAGATTTTCCAAGAGACCGAGCTAGGCTACAAGGTAGTGATTGATCAAGAGTATTTGGGATTGATCTATAAAAACGAATTGCACAAGCCATTAGTGATTGGTTCCAGCATCACGGCTTACATTAAGCCATTAAGACCAGATTTTAAAATTGACGTTAGTCTGAATCCAATCGGATACAAAAGCATTGGAGCCAATGAGCAAGTGATCGTAAACAAGCTCAAAAAAGCAAATGGATTTTTGCCCTTTAATGATAAATCAGATCCAGGTCAAATCAGAGAAACCTTCGGCTTCAGCAAGAAATTATTCAAGAAGGTTATTGGCAGTCTCTACAAGCAGCGTTTGATTGAAATAAATGAAAAGGGAATTGAATTAATAAATAAAAATCAGTAGGAATTGCTGCTCTATAAGCAGAGAATACGAGTATTACTTTTCTAATACCTCTAGGGAATCCCAAAATCTCTGCGTTTGCATTTGGAGGATACGTCGATTACATTCACTATTATGCTGCTCATAAAAGGACCATTCTTCTAAAGTGAGCAGTCCTGTAATTTGTCCTAAGAGTTGCGCACGAAAAGCGCGATCTTTTTGTATGAAATTTTGAATCAACACTTCTAAATTAGTATCGGGTTTGGCTGCGGCACGTAGTTTCTGGAAATTTATATTCCCTTTAAGAAGAGCCCAATTAAGACGATGTTGGAATTTGAGAATCGGTCGCAAGACTCCGTTTTGAAAACCTTCTATTTCAGAAGAGTTACCCTTTTTAATGGTATCGATTGTAGGGCGCAAGGGAATTAGTTTTTCGAAACGATTCATGCTTATCTTTTAGAACTAACAGCTATTACCTTGAATTGTTAATGCTACACCTAAATCTTAAGAACATTTTGATCCAATGGCAGCAGTAGAAAATTTCATATTGGACCTAGAAGGAACGCAAAAAGAGATGGCCTGGCTTCTTCACGAACATATCTTGCAATACAACTTGTTACCTAAGATCAGCTTTCGAATTCCCTTTTATTATAGAAAAAGATGGGTCTGTTATATGAATCCTTTGAAGAATGGAAACTTGGATTTGGCGATGTGTAGAGGCAATGAACTGTATACAGGTGGAGGACTGTTTCAAGCAAAGGGGCGCAAGCTCATTACCAGCCTAGAAATTGATGATCCTGCGAATATTCCGTGGGAGCCTATCGATCAAATCTTGCAAGAAGCCATTCTTCTCGATGAGAAAGTTCCGAAATCACCGCCTAGACGCAAATAGAGTCTGCATGTTCTTAAGGCTATTATTCGATAAGTCTTCAATTATAATTTCAACAAATTCTTAACTTGCCAACATGGATAAGTTTATGAAAGCGGCCATCGAAGAGGCGCAAAAAGGTCTATCTGAGGGAGGTATTCCAATAGGCAGTGTTTTGGTGCATAATGGAGAGATAATTGGCCGCGGACACAACCGCCGAGTGCAATCAGGAAGCCCAACATTGCATGGTGAAATGGATGCATTAGAAAATGCAGGACGTCAATCGGCAAAAGTGTACCAAGAGTCTGTAATTTACACAACTTTATCACCTTGCTCGATGTGTAGTGGGGCTATTTTATTGTACGGTATTCCAAAGGTGATTATTGGGGAAAATAAGACCTTTTTGGGAGAAGAAAAGTTGCTAGAGAGCAGAGGTGTAGAATGTGTGGTTTTAAACGATGCTACTTGCATTGAGATGATGGAATCATTTATTAAAAACGCTCCCGAGCTTTGGAATGAAGACATCGGAGAATAAATGAACTCAATCAAAACCTCGGTAAATGCAACTTTGTGTCGAGTATTCTGCTCAAAAATGCTTAAATTACTAGAACGTTTTTCACCTTAAAAATTAGCGTAATATGGTAGCATGGATTATCTCATTATTGACAGGAGCTCTTGGGGGTAACCTGGCAGGATCTTTAATGAAAGGATCTTCATTAGGTATGCTTGGCAATTCAATTGTCGGTATTCTTGGAGGAGGAATGGGAGGAGGACTCCTTCAAATGATTGGAGTTGATGCCGGCCCTAGTGGAGGTATGGATATTGCCAGTATTCTCGGAAGTGTTGCCAGTGGAGGCGTCGGGGGAGGCGTTTTGATGGCAATAGTTGGCTTCATCAGAAGTATTATCGGAAAGTAAGTTTA
>CALFBW010000079.1 GCA_937951415.1 uncultured Chitinophagales bacterium
CTGTTATTGAACATTCGAACTTGCAAGCAAGAGTCCATGAATTCGAACGCGCTCGTAGGAGGAACGCATGCTTGAACATCTACGAGTTGAATCACTTGGGCAATACCGTCACCAATGGTTGTGGTAAGAAACACCTCAAAAGTCCCACTTTGAGGAAAGCTGAAGTTCACTTGCTCTCCTTCATCAAATTGATCATTTCCGAAATCCCAGAAATATTCGTTCGCATTTTCGGAAGTAGAGGTTAAAGTAGCATCTAAGCAATCGGCCTCGTAACTAAAAGAAGCATCTGGTACAGGGATTGCAGAGCAAACCTCGATATTCATGGTGTAGCTTTTAGTGTTTTCTCCGTTTTCGTTGCCAACAGTCAATCGTATGGTGTAGCTGCCATCTTCAAGGTACCAATGAGAAGGATCCGAAACATTGGAAGTAATTCCATCGCCAAAGTCCCACAAATAAGTACTTGCATTGTGTGAAAGGTCGTGGCAGATTACTTGACTACAATTGACTTCCAACCAAAAATCAGCTGTAGCGGCTGGTGGAGTGTCGTTCGTACTAGCAATTTCAAAAATTTTATCATCTCCCCAAGTTGCAGGAGAACCATAAGCATCATTATTGGAAGTAGAAATAAACACGCGGCCATCGGGAGCTACTGCAATATCACGAGTCCGACCAATTTCATTGTCGAGGAAAATCGATTCGTTTGGATCATTGTTAAGTTCCAGTCCATCGTCTGAAAGTCTTAAAACTCTGAAATCTTGTGCTTTTAAGTTGGCTAATAAATAAGAGTTCGACCATTCGGGAATTGCAGGATGATTGTAGTAGTCGATTCCAGCAACAGCCAGTGTTGGTGTCCATGCAAACAATGGCTCAACTACTCCATTTTCTAAGCAGAAATTGGCCTCGGGAGGTAAGTTGCAAAATCCTTGAACGTCAGGCCAGCCATAGTTGCTTCCTGGGAAAATGACGTTGAATTCATCATCGTTTGTAGGACCATGTTCTGAACTGTAATAGTTTCCATTCGGATGTAAATGTAATCCTTGGGCATTTCTATGACCGATGGTCATTACATATGGGTTTTCGGGATATGGATTATCGGTAGCCGGACTTCCATCGATGTTCATTCGTAAGAATTTACCAGTAATTGCCGCTGCTTCTTGAGAAGCTGGTAAATCTTGTACATCTCCCGTACTCATGATGATCTTTAAGTCGGGCGTAATTATAATTCTTGAACCAGAATGTGTGTTGTTCGCAGGAATTTCGTCTAGTAGAATTGTTTCATCAACGAGGCTTTGGCTCCCCTCTTCGTAAGTGAACTTAACTAAACGCTCTATCAAATCGAAATCGTCATTGTAATAAGTGTATACTAAAAATACCTCTGGACGATTTTCCCAGTCAGGATGAAGTGCCATTCCTAAAAGACCTGTTTCTTGCACTTCTGCAACGATGGATAAATCCAATAATTGGTTTTGTTCACCCGTCTCAGGATTTACACGAAGCACTTTTCCTTCGCGTTCTGTTAACCAAATCCAGTTATCGGGCCCGCACAGTATCTCCCAAGGAACGTGAAAGCCAGTAGCTATTTCATTCACCTCTAATAAGGTGTTTTCTAGCTGAATGTCGTCTTGAGAATAAATGGATAAAGAAATTCCAAACATAAAGAGAACGCATAAAAATAGTGGAGTTTTCATAGCAATAAAGTTATGATAAATGACTCAGCTATTGTGCGCACTTGTAGACAGTTCAAAAGAATTTTGCAAGCTAGCGTTGATCAATAGATAATTCGAAACACTTGGCTTCTGCATCGTTCATTGCAGCAACCAATATTTTTCGGTCATTAATTTTTATTGATTGTAAGTCTCTACAATCTCCTTCTAGGAAAATACCCGAATCTTCAGCGTTCATTTCCTCAAAAGTGCCATCTCCTTTTCCGAGCAAGACAAGGCCTTTTAATGCAGAATAAATACCTGTTTCAGCATCGACTCCCTTGTTGTTTCCTGCAACAACTAAGTCCAATTTGTCATCTTTGTTAAAATCAAGAGATTCTATTGCAAAAATAGGTGAGGTTTGTGCTTTAATGGGAAGAGCAGAAAAATCGAAAGAACCGTCTGTGTTTTGGATAAAGACACCACTTTCATATTTATTGCATTTTAATGATGCCTTTGCATTTTTTATTTGATTAGGACTTAGAATGTCATTTATTTTTGCATTAGCATAATCTTTGTATCGAGCAAATTTTTTCCGTATCTGTGGAAGTTCAAGAAACAATTCATCGCGTGTGGCTTTGGGGTATGAGATTCCATTTTCGAACGGGTGGGAAATAATAAAATCAATATTATTATTTCCATCAAAATCCCCAGCAATAATCTCGGCAGGGTGGTCAACACTACAAGAGTAAAAGGAGTTAAGTCCTCTGTTTCCTGCAACAATATCATTTCTTCCATCTTTATTGATATCTGTTACATGGATAGTATTCCAAGACCCGCTTAGTTTTGCTAAACTGGAAGGTGTTTTTTCAACGAATTTTCCATTATTGAAACTTATGATTTTGATATTCATCCACTCCCCTGCTACAATAATATCTTTGTCATTATTGAAAATGTCTAAGTCATTTACCAAGCCTATTTTTCCGTTTTTAGGAAGAAGTGTTGATTTGTTTAGGAAACCATCTGGGGTATTCTCCAAGTATAAAGTTTGTGCAGGAAGTGGATATTCTCCAGGAATTACTCTGCCACCAACAATAATATCTAAATCGCCATCCTTGTCCCAATCCGCTGATATGCAAGTGCTTCCGCTATGTTTCTCATTTGGTAATAAATGACTGGCATCTTCATAGTTTCCTGTCCCATCTCCCCAGTAAAGTCGATCTTTGTATGCTTCATTGTTTTTCTCAAAACTGCTTCCTCCGCTGACAATAAATAAGTCTAGGTGCCCGTCTTGATTAAAATCTGCAAATACAGAGCCTTGATCTTCACTGTCTAAGTACTGCTGGAAAATCTTGTTGGTTTTTATTTTCATTCCATTTTCGTGTTGAATAAAAAGGGCTCCTGCTTGACCTCGAGCTCCACCAATGTAAAAATCCTCCTTGCCATCTTTGTTGATATCTGCTATTGAAATAAAAGGCCCTCTATTGGAGAATTTGTGTGGTAACAACACCTCTCTTTTAAAGTCGATAAATTCATTTTCCTTGTGAATGAATTTTATTCCAGTGTTTTTAACCAGTGCATTTTTTATTTTTCCTTTTTTATTAGGAAGTGATTTCGTGTTTTCTTTTTTGACCTTGATCCTCCTATTCACTTGAACTTTTCGAATGGTTTGAATTTCATTTTTAGACCAGTGTATGCGCATAGAATCTATCAAGTTGTTTTCTCCTATTCCAAAATGGGCAATATGTTCTGAGCAGGAGAGGAATCCCCGCGTTCCGTACACTTGTCTTTGTTGGCTATTTCCTTGGATGAAGATTTCTACTTTCGCTCCTAATCCTTTGGGGTTTTTACTGTCTTTGTTTTCTAGTACTACCGTAAGATAGTTGCCGCGATTTTCTTCAACTGCATTGTTTTTAAAAATACTAGCAGGAGTGTTTAAATTGTTGGTAACAAGATCAAGATCGCCGTCTAAATCAAGATCGGCCCATGCGAGGCCATTGGATATTATAGCTTTGTCAAATCCCCAAGTGTTTTCTTTGCTTTCGAATTGAAGGTTGCCAGTGTTTCGAAATGCCCTATTTTTTGCTACGTGACTTGGCAAAGTCTGTACTAAATCAAGCTTATTAATAGCTGTTTTTGAATTCATCGCTTTGGGTAAATCGTAACGGGCGAAATCAAGATTTGTAGCGTCTTTTATATTTCCATTGCAAATAAATAAATCTGTCCAACCATCTAAATCGGCATCAAGAAAGAGGGGAGACCAACTCCAATCGGTATGCGAAACACCTGCTAATGTGGCAATATCAGAGAACTTTCCATTATTGTTTAGATGCAAGGCATTGCGCATAACTTGGTAGTGAAGACCATAGCTCACTCCACTGTGAAATTTGTCATAGGAGTCAATGCCTTTTAAGGTTTTTTGATAGTAGTTTTTGTCGGAAATCATATCGACAGTTATCAAATCGATATCTCCATCATTGTCTATATCCGCCCAATCGCTGCCCATACTGTTACGAGAGGAGACATCAAACCGATCCTGCATTTGTTCTTGCCAATTTTTTCCTTGTGAGAATAGTAAATCAGGATCGATGTAATCGTTTGCGATAAAAACATCGTTCAATTGATCATTATCTAGATCTGCAAGGCAAGCACTGAGACTGAAGCCGGAATGTTCAAACGGGTGTTGTATTTGTTCCTTGAATTGCCCTTTGCCATTATTGATGTACAAGCGGTTTTTTCCACTCTCTTGTTCACTTTTCGTAATTTTACTTTTTCCTGTT
Source organism: uncultured Chitinophagales bacterium (assembly GCA_937951415.1). Classification (GTDB taxonomy): domain Bacteria; phylum Bacteroidota; class Bacteroidia; order Chitinophagales; family UBA2359; genus CALFBW01. The sequence goes on from CALFBW010000079.1 coordinate 4,424, forward strand.
TGAGAATCGATCTCAATTTTTATGTTGTTAGCCAGTGTAAAGTCTATTCTATGGTTCAGTACTAGCAAATCTAGATCCTCGTCTTGATCGAAGTCGAAGAAATAGGATTGAATGGAGTAGCCTTTGTCTGCAATACCAAGTTCGGTAGCTTGTTCTTTGAATTGGCCGTTTTTAAGGTTTAGGTATAGTTCATTCTTTCGCAGTTCAGGGTCTGCAGAAATACTGTGGCAAACATATATATCGTTCCAGCCATCTCCGTTAATGTCGATAATGTTCACTCCTGTTCCCAAGGCTCTCGCTTGAATGCCAGCCCCTTTGCTTCTATCTTCAAACTGTAGTTTTCCTTTGTTAAAATACAAACGATTGGAAGACATGGTCCCTGCAAAGAAGAGATCGGGTAAACCGTCATTGTTCAAATCTCCAACTGCTACACCGGAACCATTGTAGATGTAGTCATATAAGAAATAGTTGAATTCTTCTTGCTCTTGCAGCAGATTTTGAAAATCTACCTTGGTTTCGGAAGGACTTAGGAGAGTAAAAAGGCGAGAAGCATTTGTGGCTTGCTGTTGTGATTTACTAGCTTTTGCAAGCTTTTCGACTTCACGTTCTTCGTTGCAGCCCAATAATAAAGCGAGTATTAGTAGCGGTAAAAGACTTTGAATGAATCCTCTAAAATGGACAATCCCCATGTTTGCGAATGTTTAACCTACCAGCTGAAGATAGTAATACTCTTGACTTATTTTTCGGATTACTTTTAAAGGTATGCTTCTTTTTGGTTCGTTTTTTGATTTTCAGTAGCTATGCGCCAATTGTTTGCAATTCTAATAGTTTCCGGTTTACTGTTTTCCTGCGGTCCGAAAGTTGATTCTAGCGGCAAGCCAGAAGGAAATGAAGCGAAGAAGAACACTCCTGCTGCGGTGGAAGAGAAGACTGTTGCCAAGCCAACTTTATCGAAAATAGAGAATAAGCCCGTAGAGTGGAAAGATTTTTCCTTGGGAGAATCTCAGGCTGCTACTTCTGGTAAACAAGTAATTGTTTATGTGTTTGACCCTGAATGTTCGAATTGTAAAGAGATGGAAATAAACACGTTCGGTGCTCCTGAAGTCCAAAAGTTGTTGCAATCGCAATTTGTACCCATCAAACTCAATGGAAGGGAAACCCAAACGATTATTGCTAAAGGCCAAGAATTCAAATCCAAAGTCTTTCCAGGTGGAGGTCACTTTCACGAACTGGCTTTAGCATTGACAAAATCCACTGATTCAATGGATCTTCCTGCCGTGATCTTTATGGATGAGCAAATGAACCTAATCCAGCATCTTACTGGAACTATTTCGCCTCAGAGAATGGAAAATTTACTGCTCTATTTTGGGGCCAAGCACTGGGAGAAAATGACTTTTCAGGCTTTTCTTGATGCCAAAGCCTAATATTATATTATCATCTTTCCTTTATTCTTTCTTTTAGTTAGGGCTTTCTTCTAAAAGTTGGAGCTTTTTTCCGATATTGCATACCCAAGCAGTCATCCTTTTTTATTGTTGGTTAGCAAAAATTTGACTTCAGTAATGAAGCTCAAGCTTTTGTTTCATTTTCTTGACGAATCTTAGAATAGTTAAGCATTATGATGTTTTTCTTGTTGGCCAAGTTTAATATGTTGTTTGCGAAGTCTTTTAGGAAGACTTCGCCATATTCCCACTTATACACTTTGTTTGAAGGGGGGCGTTTCCGCCTACCCCATGCCCTTATTCTATGTGCAAGAGTCAGCAGAAATGCGCTGTTAGAACTGATGTTTATTCAAGCGTTTTGTTTGTTGAAGATTACCATTTTGTTAACAACGATAACGGGCTATTAC
>CALFBW010000080.1 GCA_937951415.1 uncultured Chitinophagales bacterium
TTCGAATTTCCTATTCAATTCCGCGGACTGCTGGAATATCAATGAATCACAAAACGGTAATTCTCCCAGGAACCTGCAGCTTGTAATCGCAGAAAGTATTGTCCTGGAGACAAAGCATCTACTGGAATGGAAATTACCTGACCAGTTAAATTGATGTCATCGAGTTCCAGCACGTGTTTTCCGGCCAAGTCGAGAATTTGAATCGCGGAAAACTTATGAGACTTCGATTCAATAAAAAGAAAATCTTCTGCAGGAATTGGGTAAATATTGGTTTGCTCTAGTAGCTGCCTATTTTCCACAAAAATCACTTCAGAAATGATGCTCCGATTAGCGTCTAAATCTTCTTCCAATAAACGGTAGTAGTGAATTTCCGAGGAATTTATTTCCCTGTCTAGGAAGCGGTAATCATTGCGGATAGTAGAATTCCCTTGGTTTGCTTTAACATTTATTGTTTCAAAATCAAGACCATCTATGGAGCGCTGCAGCATAAAATACTTACTGTTGTTTTCGGATGCGCTAGACCACGTGATTTCATTTCCATTCTCTGTAGACAATCCTTGAAATTCCAGTAAGTCAATACTCGTTACCACGCAAGTAGGTGATGTGAGTGAAAAAGTGATCGCACATTCGGGTGCATTTATTGGATAAACCGTATAAATAAGTGGAATGTTTTGGCTGATCGTATCGGTGAATATTACGGCACCTCCAGTCTCTGCATTCTCATTAAAAACGGTGATAGGCGTTGCAGAAAGATTACTTTCTATCACCAGCTGCTCATCATTTGATAAAATGGATAAAATAATTGCGGCAGCATTTATATCCTCCAAACAAGTCGCTTCAATTTGCGCATCGAAACCTTCACAGGGATCAGCAAAAAATTCTTTCGCAAATACCGCATTGCTGATTTCCATTTCGATGACTCGATCCTGTAAAACGGTTTGTGAAATGAGCGCACCCGTAATTCCATCCAGCAAAATAAGCTCTGCTTGATTATTAATGTAGCCTTGAAATACCAAGATTTGCTCGGCCTGACTGTAAACCGCAGAGCCGCCAACGAAAGCATCATTAGGGCCAATCGAACTAAGTGGCGCAATAAAGCTCGGGGCTCCAGTTTCAATATCGAGGCTAAAATAAATCGCCGTTCCAGAAGGGTCTCTTCCTACTGCCAAATAAGTTTCACTTTGCTCATCAAATACCGCCATGACTAGCTGGTAACTCGCAGGCATTAGCGGACTGTGCAAAATACTCGCATCTTCGGTGGAAATCGTATAGAGGCGTTGCTCATTATCCTCATCGATGCCAACGAAATGGTAAGTGCCTTGCTTACTATTGATGGTAGCGCTAGATACCAGCACCAATTCAATTCCGTCAATCTCCCCAATGTCTTGTAAGGCACCCGTTGCTACATCCAATTCAGAAAGAAACAATTCTGTAATAAAAGTACCATTGCCCACCACTACCGTATCACCTGTGTCTTCTATGATCGTATCGCTGAGCTCACTGAGGTAGTCGAAAGTCAATCCAAAGAGGCGACTTTGGTTCAAATCAAACTGCAGTTCAAAAGGTGTTTCATCAGATAAGGGTGCATCATTTACCACCAAGCTGTTCTCTAATTCAAGATTGTAGATGCGTTTTTCAAGATTCACATCTATTCCCCAAAACACATAGCGATCTTCTTCTTGATCAAAAGTTGAACTTCCAAAGGCCACCGCCTGCACTTCATCCACTACACCAATATTGCTTTTTTCGCCGGTCAATGGATCTACCGTCACCAAATATTGGTTGCCCGTATTGCCTCCTTCGATGAAAACGGTATCGCCTTCCGAAGCAATAATGGTATCAAGAATAATTTGTTCCGTTTCCTCCCACCAAAGTCCGTATAAATCGAAGTTTTGCGCAATAAGCATTAAAGGAGAGAAAAAGAAAAGTAGGCCTAGAAGTAAGTACTTTTTCATGGAATCTTCTTTAAGGGATAAAACAGACTTACGGATGTATTGTTCGAGCTGTTAAAGATTCTGAGTGTTAAATTTTCTAGCTCATCACAATTGAATGGAAAAGGAAGTGGGAGTAGTGGCAGGGTGGCTTAGTTCTTCTTTATAAATGATGTTTTATTTGAGCTTACACCGTTGGAGCTATCGCTCTTCACTTCTGGGTACGGATGAAAACTCCCGAATACTTTCAGGAAGAGGATAGCATTTTTTTGCATTACTTTCCTGCTCGTTGAGCTTATGCTTAGAAATGCATTCTCTATCAGTATCAGAAAATGAACTACCTCCTTATGACAAAGATCATTTCAGAAATGCAAGGTAAAAAACAAGGTCGTCGGGAACCAGTCGTCGGGAACCAGTTCAAATCGGACCGTATCATATTCTTCATTCCTCACTCTTGTTTACCTGCCACTTTCGGAAATCACATCAGATATAGTCTTTACGGCATAAAATATAAATACCGCATCTCGCTCTTCTTCTATATATTTCCTGAATATTTCATTAATTGCGAAATATGTATAACTCAATATATTTTTTTGCCTGTAGTCTTTCCAAAATTCGTCAAATCCATTTTCATCAAATTCAAATTTAGCGTCAAAAAAATGTCTTTTCATCTTGATGTTCGCATCTAATGCTCTCTCGATCTTTGTAAATTTGATCTTCTTTATCTTTATCTTCTGAAATCGTAATGCTATAAATATAATAGATATTATCTGGACTACTATTTCCTTATTTACTCCCTTTTCGTGTCCTTCGTCTAAGAACTGAAAATATTTAATTAAACCAGGATGCTCTGATAAAATCATATCTATATTCTTATTCTTTGTAGATTGATCGCTTGAGAGAAAATATTTCGATGCTCTATTTATTATTGACTCACTTATTACTATAATATTCTTTGTTCTATTCATTCTATTTTATGCTAAATATTTTGTCATTCTCATGTTATTGAGACCCTTTTGGGAATACTAATTAGTTTTCACACTGCAAAATTCTACTTGATTCCATTACACCCAAAGTCTCTATTTTCTACCAGTAGGCAAGCCATTCTTTATGACATAATCGTAGCGACTAGCTTTATCGATCTTGATGATGAGTAGAGCCTGGTCACTCACCCTCACAGCCTACCTAAATATAAGGCAAAAGTAGCACCTTGTACAACCCGAACAAACTGATGTCCATCATAAATATTTTGCCTTATTGCTTTGATCGCATCCTTGGCACTTTTCTTTGGACGAGTACCACTTCGTGGCACACTAGCGTTTAGTTTAAATTGCGGAGCCGATTCCATGCCATTTTCCTGTTAAACTACACGAAAGTTGGAGCGGGTTACAAATCTTAATTTTACTACTATCTCGGCTATGAAATCTATACAGCGTTATACGCCTTTACTTGTCAGTCATCTGTGTCACTTTAGATTATAATCTCATTGTCCCAACAATTCGTTAATCTCGTTTTTATCAAAATATTCAGGGTCAAATTTTTCACCTAACCATTCAATATAACTTTCATATTCCTCGTGGCTTGGATCTTTCAATACTTCCAACATGGCAGAGTATCCCCAAACACCACCACAATCCTCCGGTGGACAATTCATCTTTCCAGTCAGACAGATAGGGTACTTTAAACTACTATCAATCGGTAATGTTTTTTCTAAGATAATATCATGCTCCCAACTATCACCAAAGTCATATTCATAGACAATTTTTTCTTTCTCCTTTTTTAATAAATCAGAGACTTTCATTTTTTTGTAATCCACATCGTCCATTTCACCCCATAAATCATCGTCTTGCATTCTTAATCTGTAAAAAGTCCCATTTTTAATAAATTGATGTAAATGAGAATTTGTCCAACCCATTGCTACCTGAATATTCATGTGAAAATCTGATAGCAATAAGTCTGATGGAATCAGTATTCTTCTCCAAATTTTTGGTCTAAATCCCTTCAATGCTATTTGAATCTGAAATATTTTTTTGTCACCTTTTTTCTTTCAAATATAACAAAATCCTGATTAGTGGTCGTTATGCAATTCTGCCTAATGCAAACTTCAGGCATTGACTATCCGTCGTTTATGTTCTACTACGATTTATCATTTTTCACCTTATTTTGGACCCAGTTTACCTTAGCAACAGAATTCAATAAGAACTTTATGAATAAATAATTTAGTTTCAATTCTATTCGAGAGGTTCTTATGTGGGAATTTGCTTAGTGGAGTAGAGCCTGATTGCTTCCCCACCCCTGTTCCCAAATATAAGCAAACAGTCAGCGCCCCTTCATCATACTGTGCATGAGGTTTTCTCGTACACTGCTTACCGATAGAATTCTTCCCTTGACTTTCATGAGCAGCTAGCCAGCGGAAATATAAAACTGCGGCTAGTAGTTCCAGTCCTACATTCTTCCTGATCATTTGGTCAAAGAACTAGTGGCATCGAAACAAAACTCTCTTTTGGAGTTAGCGGAATAGACTGGCGGTCAGTACTAAAAAGAATTTATCGTTATCCACATCTCTTAAGTAAAGC
>CALFBW010000081.1 GCA_937951415.1 uncultured Chitinophagales bacterium
CTTAATTTTGCTACTAGTTGTTCGCTAAAGAATTTCTTTTGCAAACCTAAGTCTAAACTGAAGCTGGGATCAAATTCAAAAACACCACCCCATATTCCTGGACCACTGTACCAACCAGAAATTTCAGCTGTAAATCCTTTCGGTAAACGATAACTTTGTTGCGTATAAATGTTGTATTCCCAAGCTTGTAAATCGATGATAGAACCATCGTCGTAAGAAGCTTGGTTGTCTTTTCGTGCAAGATTAAAGTTGATATACGACGACCAATTTTTAGTGATGTCGAATGGTACGCTCGCATTAAAAGAAATGACGGTTTCGGTAGCCAAATTATCCCAGCTCAAAAAAGTTGCTCTAGGATCTAAATCATCAGGACCCAGTAATCTGGTAATCTTGTCATCCGTTTTGGAGTAAGATAAACTAAAATTAAAGGCATAAGCATAAGTATAAGACAGACTGATGTTGTTCACGATTTCCGGTGCTAAAAAGGGGTTTCCTTTAATGAAAGACAGCTCAGAAATTTGTGCCCGAAAGGGATTGAGTACATTGTAATCTGGTCGGTTTATTCTGCGTCCATACGACCAATTAAAGGCATGCATGGGAGCTGCTTGATAGGTCAATCCTGCCGAAGGGAAGAAGCTAGTATATTCTAATTCTACTGGAGGTTCTTGTAACTCTTCGAGGAATGCTTGTAAGTCTCCTGTAGCATCTGTTCTTTCCACTCTAAGCCCAAATGAACTGCTCCACTTATCATTTATTTTACGCGAATAATTCAAATAACCAGCATAAACATTTTCATCATATTTAAAACGATTGGAGCGAAAATCATTCTGTGCTCTAAGTCCTTGATCAACATCGTAGAACAAAAAAGTGTTGTCTGTTACCACCTTACTTAATTTTGTTCCTAAACCCAACTGCCCGCCAGCTACTGGTACTTCATAATCAATCTTAAAGGAATAAATGTCAATATCTACCGGCGTTTCAAAAGCTTTGTTGGCAACAAAAACCACTTCTTCAGTGTCTGGGTCTAGATATTCATTCGGTTGCTCGTTATCGGCATCTTTCGAAAAACTTCCCCAGTCTGCATCAATATTTAGCGTCGATTTTTCTCCATTTCTTACATAGTTCAAATTTGCAGTGTAATTGTTGGTTTCGACAATGCTGCTGTGCTCTGCGCTCAAGATGCTATCAATGACACTTATCTGATTTGCTTTTCCTATCGTTGTTCTGTCGGTATTTAGTTGATCCATATCACCTTTATTTCCACTGACAATGAAACCAATGGTTTGTTTCTTGTCAATAAAATAGTCTGCTCCCCAGCGAAAATTTCCATTGGTTCGTTGCTCATTTGTATATACGTCTTGAGCCATGTAATTCCCGAATTGTGTGTTTTGGAAATACATTCGTTGAGTATAGCCACCATCAGCTAATCCAATATTTCCGAAAGTGCTAAACTTTTCATTACGATAATTCAAAGCAATATTAATATTGCTTCGAGGATCTTGCCCGATGCTGTGACTTACACTGACTGAACCGTTTGTTCCATGGTTTTTGTTTCTTTTTAATCGAATATCGAGAATCCCTGCGTTTCCTTCTGCTTCATATTTCGCCCCCGGATTCGTGATAATGTCGATTCGGTCAATTTGTTCCGCCGTTAGACTTCTCAGGTAAGCAGACAATTCATCCCCTGAAAGAGGTAAGCGCTTTCCATCGACATAAACCAAAACGCCCGACCTGCTCTGCACGGAAATGTTGTCATTGTTATCTATCACCACTCCCGGAGCTTTTCTCAATAAATCCATCCCGTTTCCACCAACAGCATTGATCGTGCCTTCCACATTAAAGACGGTGCGGTCTGGTTTAACCTCTAGGAGATTTCTTTTCGTAACTACTACAGCTTCTTCTAATTCGAAGGCTCCGCTGCTCATTGTCAATTTTCCTAGGTCTTTGCCTTCGTTAACGTTTAGGCTAATATCTGGAATCTTGAGATCGGCCATGCCTAAGAAACGAGCAAGTAAATAGTAAGTACCTGCTGGAACTGACTGTAATTCAAAACTTCCGTCGTCCTTGCTGGTTTCCGCTTTTACCAAAGAAGAATCTTGGCTGCTGTATAAGGCAATAGTGGCAAAAGAGACTGCCGTTCCATCAGCATCTTCCAAGACACCACTTAAGGAAGATTGTGCTTGTAAGGAGGCAAAGGAACATAAAAGGCCGCAAAAAAGAATAAGGAGAGCGCTAGAGAGATGTCGCATAATGCTGTTTTGTTGGACCTTACAAAGATCGCTGGATCACTTGTTAATTACTACGAAAGAATCTGTATGAGAGCTTAAAAATTACTTAAATAAACACATGTATTCCTTAATACTCTTCTAACAGTAATTGCACCAATTCCGTTCGGTTTAGCTTTTTACCACCCGATTTGACTCGTACATCCTCAAATTTGAATCGGTAAGAGCAACCAGCTTTCCATTCACTGCATCCAAAAGCTCCTTTTCCTTTGATAATTGAACCCTTCTTGCAAATGGGGCAAGTGATTTTTGGACTGCTCGATTTGCTGGTTTGTGAGACCGTCCTGGCTGTCTTCTTTGGAATTGGATTTTGACCAAGTGCTTCTAGGTAAATATCCGCATTCGGACGTAAAACAAGTTTGCCCTCGCACTTGAGTCCGTCTCTTAAAAAGCCTTTTAGCTTGACCGTGGATCCTTTGTCAATCAATCTAATGACTTGCTTCTCACTGATCTTTTTATCGTACATTTTGAAAGGCAAGCGGAAATTACAGCCACTTGCAAAATTGCCACATCCATAGGCAGTACTGCCTTTTAGAATTTTGCCTCTTTTACATTTCGGACAGACTAATTCCTCGACACTTTCTGCCTTGCTTTTCTTAAGGTTTTCTTTTTTATTACTTGAAGCCGATCCTGCTTTTTTATTTTTTGCAATGGAAGTCTTTCTATCCCCAGAAAATGCTGTAATCCGTTTTCCCGAAGGAAGTTTCTTCACTTCGGTAACAATTTCAAGCAGCATGTTTTTCATCTCATCTACGAAGATTTTCGCAGAGTATTTGCCAGCTTCAATTTGTCGTAACTTCTTTTCCCAATGCCCCGTTAATTCAGGAGATTTTAAGAGTTGATTTTGAATGACCTCCATCAAAGCTAGCCCCGTTTCGGTAGGAACCAAGTAGCGCTTTTGTCTTTGAATGTATTTTCTTCGAAAAAGTGTTTCAAT
>CALFBW010000082.1 GCA_937951415.1 uncultured Chitinophagales bacterium
AAAGTGGTTCCGACTTCTAGTCAGAATTCGCTGGATCAGATTATTGGAAGAACAGTGAATAAGCTGGATTCCAAAGTTGCTTTATTTGATGGTAATCATTTGGGATTAAACGAAACGAAGCTTCGGAAGGATAAACTGGAAGAGATTTTAACGGAGAGAAACCTAGAGTATATTTTTCATTTTAATGACAATAAAGACGTATTACTTTGCAAGTCAAATGTAGACCGTGAAAGTTTACTGGAGCTATCAGACAGAATTTTCCTTTCCGCACCTATGACGCAAGTGATGCAATTTCTGAATGAAAAGAAACTGGGTTATTTATTTAAACATGAGAATTATAGTTACAGCAACTACCAAGAAACAGTAGAAGAATGTAAATCGGATCTTCCTGGATTGTTTAATTATGAATTTTCTACGATTGGACTCATTATCGATGCTTTTAAGAAAGCACGTGATAGTGATTTTAAACAGGCAATAGAAACTGGTGAATACGGCACCAAACTTCAAGAAACAAGGCAAGAGATAAAAGAGATGTTAACGGGGAAACTAATTTCTATTGATGGCGATTTTGAAGGCGTGAGTTTTAAGCAGAAAGAGACATTAAAAGAATTAAGCCCGAAAGATTTAAGTCATGGAGAATTGAAGAAGTTAGCCATCTATGTTTGGCTGAAATCTGTTGTTTCCGAAGATTCTCTGGTGTTGATGGACGAAGTAGAAATGGGTTTACATCCAACTTGGCAACATGATCTGCATCGCGATCTTCAGAAGTGGAGCCCAAGGAGTCAATTTTTTCTAGCTACGCATTCTCCGCAGTTGATTAGCAGATCGCACTTCAAAAATTTGATTGTTCTAAAGTCAGGCGATAAGGGTTCGATCACAGAACAGTTTAGCGAAGCGCCTTTAGAGAGTGATCTCAATACGATTGTGAAGACCATTATGGGCGGTGAGTATATTCCAAAGGAATTAGCTACTTTGAGAAGTCAGTACCGTGAATTGTTTGATTTAGGAAAATTAGATACTCAAGAAGCCATCGATATAAAGGAAAAAATACTAGTCTACGAAAGTGAGAATTCTTCCTTCTTCCAAGATATTAAGTTCCAACAGCAATTCGGGAAATGAAATATATTAAGAAAGTAAACACTCCTGCTTTTTTTCTCAGTGACACTACAGGCTTGACAAAATGGGGTGACTACTATGGTTCGAAAAAGCGAAGATTAAAGCAGTTTATCTTAGAAAAGGAACAACATCATCTTTGCTGTTATTGTGAAAAGAAAACGAAAGTAGCTAATTCTCATTTGGAGCACATTCATCCAAAAAGTGCAGATGAACTTAAATGGACCTTTGATTATCAGAATATTCTGGTGTCCTGTGAAGGGAATCACTTCAACGAAATAAATGATAATGGCAAAAATACCTGTGGACACAAAAAGGATGCTGATTTTGTCGCTCGAAAATTCCTAAATCCTACCCTAGTCAAAGACCTCTTTACCCACTTCGTATTTGATGCCGATAATGGTCAAATTTTAGCCTCGACTAAAGAGCGTGAGAAAGCTCTCTACACCATTGAGCTTCTCAACTTAAACGGTGTAAATGATAAATTGGCAGAGGCCCGAATTATTTCCAAAAAGGCTTTCCTTAATTACATTCAAAAGAAACCGCCAGAGAGACAGCGGCAAATCCTTACTAGTCTGCTAAGTTCAGAAGCTACAGAATTTGCAAGTTTCTTTCGCTATCTATATCGACGTCAAAATACATAACGGTAATTTTTGAATTTCGAGTGATTAATGCACAACAAACCGTGCCTTTGATGGAAGATCTTGCTGGTCAATAGCTACTAGGAAGTACTGACCAGTCGGAAACTCTTCTACATTGAGCTTGATTTCTCCATTAACTGCAGACACCTTTAGAAATTCTTTAAGGAGATTTCCTAAAGAATCGAAAATGGATACTGATTTGTATACTTCCTCGCGTCTTGGCACCGTCATAGTGATAAATTCGCGACAAGGATTGGGATGCACATGGAGTGGTCTTTGCAGTGAGGGAAGTTTACTGGCATATTGCTCCATAATGCCTGTTTGATTGCCTTGATATAATATTTGGACCTCTTCTGGGCTCAGATTTTTATCGAAAAAGTAAACATCATTTAAGCCCATGGCATTATCTCCAATAATCAAATTTCCTTGATTTGAATTGACATTAAAACCACTAAGATTTCCGATATATGCTTCGTCGAGCAGTGCACCGTTCAAGTAATATTGTAGCAGGCTGTCCCTGTCAACAGTAACAGCAACATGCATCCAAACGGAGTCTTGTACTACATTCGATTTTCCGATGGAAATTTGTGCAGAATCACTATTCGGAGTGAAGAAGAACTCTAGCCCATTGAAGAATCCGTTATAGCGAAAATTATAACCATCTTTTCGAAGCATGGAAGTGGTTGGCCACCAATTTTCATCCTTACGAAACCAGAAGGCAATACTGAAATTCGAACTGTCCATATTCGCAAATGAAGCATTTCCATAGTTCATTTGATTCGTCAATTGAATAGCAGCATAGGCATTACCATTTTGATCGGCACCGAAAGTATGCGAAGAAATACTTATAGGTTCTACATTGTTGATAATCTCAATCAAAGACGAATCGTAAGGCAAATACCCTTGTGGTTCGGGTAAGTCCTGACAAACTAAACTAAGCTGCACAAGTAGGAAGAAAGAAAAATTAACAATAGCTCTCATTGTCGGAAGGTTTTATTCTCTTTGAATACGAAAATTCGCAAACAATGGAAGCTTGTCAAAGTATATAATAAAGAGCTAAGGTCACCCATTTTGGGTAACCTTAGCTCTCGCCATGTCGGCCTTGTCTTATTTTACAATCTGTAATTTAGTACTCACCGTATTTGTTCCATCATTCACCAATAGGTAATACATGCCTTCAGGAAGGACTTTTAATGGAATAATAAATTTCGCATTATTGTCTTCACTTTCCAATAATGTAGCAAAGACATTTTTTCCTGCAGCATTGAACAACTCCAGACTTGCATTTTCTAAAGAGATATTCTCCAAGTCCAAATACAAAGTACTTCCTGCATCGATTGGATTCGGATAAGCAAAAATGATCGGCTCTTCCGCTCCTGTTCCTGTTGAGGAATTAACCGACCAGAACGCTTCGATGGAAATTTCGAAGGCAGCTTCTTGCATTCCTTCGATTTGCACATTCCCGTTAATATCTTCTGCATCGTTCACCCGAACATTTACAAACTCATCAGCTTGTACTCCCGATACATCAAAACTGACTCGATACGTATTTTCCGATAACCAAGAACTGGCTTCACTGTTAATGCTAAAACCTTCTGCTGTTTCCAGCGTAATGTTGGGAACAGTGTTTTTCATGTTTTCGTCAAAACCGATATCAATCGTTAATGCCTCCTCTCCCACTTCATTAAAGTCTATCAATTCCTTAGAGGCAGCGATAAAACTTACTTGAGGATTTTTTGTGTCTACCGATAAATTCGTTAGCAAAGAAGCACTATTGATGCTGTTGCCAAGTTCATCCGTGGCATTTATTATTTCAATATTTACTTCGGGTAATTCCTCGTTCCCGTCTATGACCGTGTATAGTATTTCGAAAGTAGAATTGTCAAGCCATTCTGCTGATTCAACAATAAATGTTTGTTCCAGCATACCTTCTTGGAAGATGACAGTCAAGTCTTGCGAAACATCCATTTCCTCGTCAAAGGAAATCAAAAGATTCAGAGCTTCCTCCCCTGTTTCACTATCCGAGACGATAGTCTGATCGAAGGCAACAGTTGCAGTAGGATTTTGAGTATCTAAAAACAAGGAAGCGAATTCTTCATAAAAAATCGAAATATTGCCGGCTTCATCCTGCGCCTCAATCAATTCAAAATCTATCGAAGGTAAGTTTTCATTGGCATCTACCAGATCGTAGATGAAAGCGTAAGTGTTGTTATTTGTCCACGCAGAGAGACCTTCATTTAAAACCAAACTATTCAACATGGGATCTTGTGCTGGACAAACTAGACTAGGAATCGTGTTTTGATTCATTGGTTCTGCAAAAGTTGCAGTGACGATTAAACTACTGGCTCCTTGTGATGCATCTACTAATGTATCTGTGCTAAAATTCAAATCAAGTATGGCAGGATTTTTTGTATCCACAGAAAATTGATCTACTAATAATTCATTGGTAGTAATATTTCCTGCCCAGTCTCTGAAGGCATCAATATTTACATCTATGGCATCTAATTCGAGTTCATTGTCGAATACGTCAAATTGCGCCAAAAAGATTTGATTGGTAATCCAAGAACTTTCATCGGCACGATATATTAGAGCACTTCCTAGTGGATTTTCAGTGGGGAACTCGATCTCTGGAATTAAATCCATTTGCATTTCCTCACTGAAATTTATTTCTAGAGAAAAACCTAGTGCTCCTTCATTATTATCTGCCACAATTTCTGTGGAAGCTATCAGAGAATTAATTGATGGATTTTCTGTATCTATTTGAAAAATATTCTCTACTTCGAATACCTCTTGAGAATTGGAGAAAACATCTCTTGCTCCAAAAATGCGAAAACTAATATTATCCAAGCGTTCATTTGCATCGACCAAATTGTAAGTGACTTGATAAGTAGAAGCATTCAACCAAGCAGACTGCATCGTATTTATTGATAAGCTGTTTGTGCTTGGATTGTCTATCGGAAAATCAATTACAGGTATCTCGCCAGAAGCTTCAACGGCTTCATCATATGCGATGGTCACTGTAAAAGCATTCATGCCCACATCTGCATCTGCCAAGAGCGCTTTATTCAATTCTAC
>CALFBW010000083.1 GCA_937951415.1 uncultured Chitinophagales bacterium
GAGACAGGAGGGCATGGCTGCCAAATTTCATCACTCTACAAGGTGTATCTGCTTCTCAGATACTGTTGCTGTAGGGGCAGGATTCGAACCTGCAAAGGGCGGTTAGCCTGTCACTCCTTCCAAAAGGCTTTTTACAGCCGCTTGGAAGGAAAGACCGTTTCTTCCAAATTCCCCACCCCCGAGACAGGAGGGCATGGTTGCCAGTTTCATCACCCTACAGTAGTAATACCGTCTTAACGACTGACAATACAAATGTAAGGGGAGACCACTATTGGTGCAAATAAATCAAGTAATCTGGTGTTTTTATTGATTATTGATAATTTAAGGTTGATTTTAGTATCAAATCAATAAATTGAGATGGAAAAGCAGGCAGTAGATTATCAGATTGACAAGATAGATGAGAAAATTTTGGGATACTTGATCGAAAATGCCCGGATGCCGTATACAGAAATTGCAAAAAAAATCTTCGTTTCCCCTGGAACAGTACATGTTCGTATGAAAAAGATGGAAAAATTGGGCTTGGTGAAGAATCCGCAGTTAACAGTCGATTATGCGAAGCTAGGCTATGATATTACTGCCTTCTTGGGGATTTATCTCACCCGAAGCGGAATGTATGAGAATGTCTTAAGTCAGCTTAAGCAAATTCCGGAGATTGTGGGACTGCACTATACCACAGGGAACTACAGCATGTTTGCCAAGATCCATTGTAAGGACACGAATCACTTGCGCTTGGTTTTACACGATAAGATTCAAGCCGTAGAAGGTATACAACGAACAGAAACCCTGATTTCTTTAGAAGAAAGTATAAACCGACCGCTACATTTTTGGTCTGAATCATAGAAGAATGTTGCTCTTATGGGTTGCTAGCTGAACCATTTAAGGGAATTCATGTTCATAACTTCAGCGCTACGCAAGATACAATAACAGGAAGGAGACCACTCTATGAAAGATCAAGCAAAATGTAAGAACAGTTGGAAGAAAATGCTTTTTCTAGCTGGTGTTTACAACATAGTTTTTGGCCTCGTGGTCTTGTTTTTCCCAAATCTACTCTTCAATCTTTTGGGGATTCAGCCCCCTTTGTACCCGCAAATATGGCAATGTTTGGGAATGGTGATCGGCGTTTACGGTGTGGGTTATATCCTCGCTTCTCGGAACCCTTTCCAGCATTGGGTAATTGTATTGGTAGGTTTGCTGGGTAAAGTTTTTGGTCCCATTGGTTTTGTTTGGTTTGCGCTGCAAGGACAGCTTCCTTGGGCGATGGGTGCCCTAATTATCTTCAATGATCTTATTTGGTGGTATCCCTTTTCCATGATTTTGTACAAATTGTACAAGCGGCCGCATTTATTCGATGCGACTTTGACAGGTATGTTTTCTCAAGATGAGAGCATCACCTTAGAAATGTTTGATACTTCTGAAGGAATGACCTTGCAATCCATGTCGGAGAAATGGCCAACAATGATGGTTTTCCTACGGCATTTCGGTTGCACTTTTTGTCGAGAAGCCCTCGACGATTTGGCGGATCAAAGAGACCAAATTGAATTGCGCGGAGCACGAATTGTTTTGGTGCACATGGAAGAAGAAGAAAGAGCACAAGAATTACTCAATAAAATGGGTTTGGGTGATGTTCCACACATCAGCGATCCTGAAAGTATTCTCTATAAAAAATTCCAGTTGCGCCGTGGAGGAATGACACAATTGTTCGGACCTAAAGTGTGGTGGAGAGGATTAATTGCAGGCTTTGTGAAAGGCCACGGAGTAGGGCGCGAGTCTGGAGATGTTTTCCAAATGCCGGGTGTTTTCTTATTGAGTAAAGGCCGAGTAATTAGAAAATACATTCACAAAAGTGCTGCCGATCGTCCCGATTATGGACAACTCGTAAAAGGAATCTAAACGCCCTCCCTTTTCTGGCTTATTTTTG
This sequence comes from uncultured Chitinophagales bacterium, assembly GCA_937951415.1. Taxonomy (GTDB): domain Bacteria; phylum Bacteroidota; class Bacteroidia; order Chitinophagales; family UBA2359; genus CALFBW01. Next base: position 1,919 of record CALFBW010000083.1, read on the forward strand.
ACCTCCAAACCAAGCTAAAACTAATGGCCAAGCATGATGTGATAATTGTGGGGGCGGGTATTGCAGGACTCACCGCCGCTATACACCTTCAACAAGAGGGCGTTGATGTGCAAATACTGGAAGCAAGTGATCGCGTAGGGGGAAGAATGAAGACCGATAAACTAGAAGGCTACCTTTTAGATCACGGATTTCAAGTGCTTCTAACTTCTTATCCCGAAGCGAGGCAAATTCTAGATTACGATGCCTTAGAGTTGAGTAATTTCTATCCGGGTAGTTTAGTCTATGACGGAAAGAAACATTACCGAATGGCTGATCCTTTTCGAAAACCTATTGACAGTATTCGAAATTTTCGTAATCCGTTTTCTAACTTTGGCGATAAATTAAAAATTCTAGCTCTTCGTAACCGTTGCAAGCGTCTATCTATCGAAGAAATATTTAATGAGCAAGAGCGATCTACATTAGAGCATTTAGAAGAATGGAATTTTTCTTCTAAACTGATTCACTCCTTTTTTAAGCCTTTTATGGGCGGTATTTTCTTAGAGGGTGAACTAGAAACGTCATCCCGCTTTTTTGATTTTGTATTTAAGATGTTTTCTTCGGGTTATGCCTCTTTGCCCAAGGAGGGGATGGGTGCAATTCCAGCACAATTAGCTGCTCGCTTGAGTCCCGGAAGCCTGAAATTAAATTGTCCAGTAGAGAAAATTGAAAAAGGCAAAGTCCAAATAAAAGGTGGAGATCAATTAGAAACGAAAGCTATTTTATTGGCAACAGATGCACCTGCATTGGCTAAACTCGTGAACTACAACGGGAGTACGCGAATGAATTCCGTGACTACCTTGTATTTTTCTTCGGAAGAATTGCCCTTTGAAGAAGCTTTGTTGTCATTAAACTCTAGTGGCTCTGGTTTGATCAACCACATTGCTATTTGCAGTCAAGCCCAAGCCTCGTATGCACCAGAGGGGAAAAATCTCATTTCAGCGAATGTGATTCAAAAACACAATCTGAGCGACTACGAATTGTATAAAACCAGTCGCAAAGAATTGGAAACTTGGTTCGGAGCGGAAGCCAGAGATTGGACACATTTGAAGACCTACCGAATTGACAAAGCGCTTCCAAGAAAGGAACACTTAACAGTGCCGAACAAAGGAAGTGTACATCAATTGGAAGAGGGAATTTATATGTGTGGCGATCACTTGCACGATCCTTCAATCAATGGCGCTATGCGTTCGGGAAGAATTACTGCCGATGCAATGTCTTGGGATCTAGCATTGCAAAGTAAAAACAAAAGCAACTAGCACTTTTATTTATTACTAATAAATAAGACTTAACAGTGGAAAAATCGCGTGCATTTTATTGCTGTTTATTAATGCTTTTTTGCGGGATATTTGTTCAAGTAAATCTTAAGGCTCAAATAGATAGTATAGACCTAGCAGTTGTTCAAGCAATGGACACGCTCAGTATTTCCGACTATCCCGATACGATTTATTCAGAATATGTGAAGTCTTCACAAGTAAGCTTTACGGGAGCTTTGCCTTTTTATTATGAAATAAAAACGCAATCAGCTGTTTTTGATACTGTTCCTGAAATGATGTTGATTAAGCCTGGTTATCGAGGAAACAAAGTACCCATTTACAAGGCAGTTCAAGACACCTTAGAAATTGTGGAGGCATATTGGGCTTATAGTGTTCAAGCATGTACTAAGGTGAAAGTGGAAAAGTGGCTAAGCAAAAATATTATTAAATACTATTGGATCAAGCAAGAAAGTCTAGGAGAGGAATGTAGTGCTGAAGCTCCGACCGATTCTTGCCATTGGCGTCAGGCATCTTATGGTAAAGCAGATTTTTTTTATTATAGCTATGAAATTTGCCAGAGTGAATTTACCCTTGACAGTACCTATATCAAAGGAAGAAAATACGGCTATACCCGTTATGAGATAGAGAGCTATAAAGAAAACCCAACAGGTGAACCTGTGGAAGTGAAATCGAAGCACATGCTCTTGAATACTTACCCCTTGAAACGAAAGTCGAAATATTGGCGTGAAAAAGTGAATGTTGCTGTCACAAAAGAAATGTTTGAGCAAGAGACTTTACTTGAAAAAGTAACTCCATTTAATTATTGGGAGAAAGTCGGGAATAAATAGTCAATGAGAAAACTATAATTCGATTTTAAATTGTGCGCTGTTATGAAAATTCAATTTAGGACAGAACATTTTTGGGTTTTTGAATCGGCTGTTTACCGAACAACGAGCTGCTTATTGCTTTTGAAAGAACAGGCCATTTTGGTTGATCCGAATTACTTTCCAAGTGAGATTGAATTCATAAAGCAAGTAGTAGAAAAACATTTGGGAAGTAGAAAATTATTAGTGCTTTACACCCATTCTGATTTTGATCACATTGTAGGAGCAGGAGCCTTCCCCAACAGTGAAGGAATTGCTTCTGCCACTTTTGTGTCTGCTGCTTTAAAGGAAAAGCAAATGCAATCGCTTTTTAGCTTTGAAGATCAACATTATATTGAGCGAGACTATCCATTGATTTATCCTGAAATAAAATGGGTGGTGTCAAAAGATCAGCAGCAGCTTTGTTTTGGTGCTGATCTTTTTCTTTGCTTAGAAACCAAAGGGCATACCGAAGATGGTTTGGCGCTTTTTGATCCTGCTTCCGGGACTTTATTCGTAGGCGACTATTTAAGCAATATTGAGTTCCCTTTTATTTATTACTCCTGTATAGAATATTGGAATTGTTTGACGAAGCTTCGTGCTTTTATTCAAGACAATGCTGTTCGAATATTGGTTCCAGGTCATGGTGATATATGTACAGACAAGCAAGAAATGTTGCAGCGCGTTCAGGGAAGTCAAGCATACCTGAAGGAACTAATCGAGTCTGTAACAGAAAAGCGAGACTTCGATAAGGAACTGATTCGTGCTTATCCTTTTCCCGAATCGATGGAACGAGCACATGCCGACAATTGCCAGTTGGCTAAGCAAGAGTTTTCGGATGAAAACAATTACTCGAAATTGACGTTTTAAATAGGTTCAATCTAAACTTAGTATATGATTGGTTTTCGATTTTCAGAATATGTGCCGCCAGACGATAACCGTTCGGATTTTGAGCGGCTGTTGGACTTGTTTCAGCAGCTATTGGTGTATACCAATGGTGACATTACCGAGGCTCTAAGCTGGATGAATGAGATGGATCGTGAACATGGCTTGAGCAGCCCAGATTATGGTTTGGGAAATTTTGTCGAAGATTTAAAAGAGCAAGGATACATAGAAACCAAAGAAGATGGTGATGATATCGGTTTTGTCATTACGGCAAAAACCGAGCGGATGATTCGTCAAAAATCGCTAGAGGAAATATTCGGAAAACTCAAGAAAGGCGGTCGAGGAAATCATCGAACGCATTTTACGGGCCAAGGTGATGAAGTGACTTCTGATCGTCGCCCCTTCGAGTTTGGGGATTCCCTCGATCAGATTTCGATGACGGATTCCTTGAAAAATGCACAGATAGAATACGGTATTCAAAATTTCAAACTAACAGAAAGAGAACTGGAAGTACAGGAACGAGAATACATGACGCAAACGTCAACGGTCTTGATGATTGATATTTCACATTCGATGATTTTGTACGGAGAGGATCGGATTACTCCAGCGAAGAAAGTGGCAATGGCATTGGCGGAATTGATTACTACCCGTTACCCAAAAGACACTTTAGATATTTTGGTTTTCGGAAACGATGCTTGGCAAATTCAAATCAAAGACCTTCCATATTTACAAGTGGGGCCATATCATACAAATACTATTGCGGGACTAAATCTAGCACTCGATCTTTTGCGAAGACGTCGAAATCCCAATAAGCAAATTTTTATGATTACCGATGGGAAACCAACTTGTATGAAAGAAGGTGGAAAGTATTACAAAAATAGTTTTGGTCTAGATCAAAGAATTTTAAATAAGACCTTCAATCAAGCTGCACGATTAAAACGATTGGGTATTAAGGTGACGACATTTATGATTGCGCAAGATCCTTATTTAAAGAAATTTGTGCGAGAATTTACAGAAATAAATCAGGGAAAAGCATTTTATACGAGTCTACGAGGCTTAGGAGAATATATTTTTGAAGACTTTGAAAGGAACCGTAGAAAAAACGTTCGTTGATAGTGTTTTCTTGCTAATAAATGAGAAAGCACACTTTTAGTTAATGGCAATAATAAATTTGAACTTTTGAATAAAGGAGAGATAAAGGGAATTAAAACCCTCGGTCAGTTGAAGAAATCGGGCTATGAAGCTCGTTCCGTGAAGGAAGAAATGCGCGAAAATTTGATTGCCAAAATTCAAAATGAGGAGAAGATCTTCGAGGGAATTATTGGCTACGAAAATACTGTGATTCCCGATTTGCAGAGAGCCATTTTATCCAGACATAATGTGCTATTGCTGGGATTGCGAGGACAAGCAAAAACGCGTTTGGCTCGTATGATGACCGCCTTGCTAGATGAGTATACACCTGTGATTGCTGGCAACGAATTAAACGATGATCCGCTACAACCGATCTCCGCAGAAGGTAAAGAAGTAGTAGCTGAGATGGGCGATAAAACACCGATAGAGTGGTGGCATAGATCTGATCGGTATTCTGAGAAATTGGCGACCCCTGATGTGAGTGTGGCCGATTTGATTGGAGATGTTGATCCCATAAAAGCAGCGAATTTGCGCTTGTCATATTCCGATGAAAAAGTAATTCACTTTGGAATCATTCCACGTTCGCATCGATCTATTTTTGTGATCAATGAGCTGCCAGATTTGCAAGCTCGAATTCAGGTTTCCCTGTTCAATATTCTCCAAGAGGGAGACATTCAAATTCGCGGATTCAAGTTGCGCTTGCCTCTAGATATTCAATTTGTCTTTACGGCTAACCCTGAAGATTACACCAACCGGGGAACGATCGTTACTCCTTTGAAAGATCGAATAGAATCACAAATTCTGACGCACTATCCGAAGACTGTAGTAGAGTCATTAGAAATTAGTAGGCAAGAGGCAAAACTTTCGGAAGGGCAGAAGAAGCGTGTGACCATCAATGAGGCATCTGAGCTCTTATTGGAGCATGTAGCATTCGAAGCAAGAGAGAGTGAATTTATTGATAGAAATTCAGGAGTGTCTGCACGACTAAGTATCACTGCTCGAGAAAATTTGGTCAGTGCCGCTGAATTACGTTGCTTAAAATCGGACGATAAAAGTAGTCACATTCGAATGTCCGATTTATGGGGGATTGTTCCTGCTATTACTGGTAAGATCGAGTTGGTTTACGAAGGAGCCCAAGAAGGGCCTTTGCATGTAGCGCACAATTTAATTAGTAAGTCTATTCGTAAAGTATTCCTAGAATACTTCCCAGATCCAGGTCAGTTCAAAAAGACGAAAACGGCAAGTCCGTACCAAGGCATTATTGATTGGTTTTCTCGCGAGGAGAATTTCGACTTGCCTAATGCTTTGAGTAATAAAGATTATCGAGCGGCACTACATAGAATTCCACATTTAGCGAAAGTGGTGGAACAGTATCAACCGCAAGCTGATGGAGATTTTCAGCTCTTCTTGATGGAATACGTACTACACGGTCTTGCTGAATATTCTTTATTGGGGAAAGAGATCGTCGAGAATGGATTTGGCTTCAAAGATTTGTTTAACTCGATGTTTAATATGGACGGAGATGAAGGTGGATTTGATTTTGACGATTTGTCTTGAACACGATATTCAAGATATGATTGACAATTCATCCCAGCTGCATGTTCTGGGCATTTTGTCTTGAACAGGATTTATAAGATGCTAAAGATATTCAAGATGGAGTAGGTTGAGCCTCGAAGACTTGCTGAGATCAATGGTTCTTTCAGCTGCACGTTCTGGGAATTTTTTCTTGAACAGGATTTATACGATGCTAAAGATATTCAAGATAAAGTGTGTTGAGCCTCGAAGACTTGCTAAGATCAATGAATTGTTAAGCTGCATGTTCTCGGCATTTGTCTTGAACAGGATTTATAAGATGGGAAAGATAGACAAGATAAAGTGTGTTGCGCCTTTAAGAGTTGCTAAAATCAATGGTTCGTTAAGCTGCATGTTCTCGGCATTTGTCTTGAACAGGATTTATAAGATGGGAAAGATATTCAAGATAAAGTGTGTTGCGCCTTTAAGAGTTGCTAAAATCAATGGTTCGTTAAGCTGCACGTTCTGGGCATTTTGTCTTGAACAGAATTTATATGATGGGAAAGATATTCAAAATGGGATACTCCAATGCTGCTTGGAATTTCTTCGATTTAAAGACTTCAGTAAGCCTTATTGATCCTTCGAGTTGTGAGGAGTGTGGGTCGCTTGAGGTTCTCTGATCTTATGCATCTTTTTCATCTTGAAAATCGTGTTCTGCCTTAAAAATAGGATCTGATACAGCACAGCAATGATTGACGATTCATCCCGCTGCATGTTCTAGGAATTTGTCTTGAACAGGATTTATAAGATGCTAAAGATATTCAAGATGGGATACTCCAATGCTG
>CALFBW010000084.1 GCA_937951415.1 uncultured Chitinophagales bacterium
GGAATAAACACAGTTGCCGTACTTCCACAGGTAACAGCTCCTAAAGGACTTAGGGCAGTACAAAAAAGAAGCAAAAGGCTTCCAATAAATAGTTGTCTCATTCTTATAGCATTTCGCCGCCTCATAGTGAATTGGATACTAATGGGGCTTTTTCCAATTCGAGAACCTTAAAGTGTTCCAATAAAGATAAGTGGAAAACCTTCTGGAGTTTTCAACGTATCAAATAATAAAAGCATACTCGTCATTTCACGACAAGTAGGAGTTACCGAAGCAGGCGAATGCGAAGGAGCTCGGGGAGCTGTTCGGCAAGAAAGCTCAAAATAACAATAAGCAAGTTCTCCAATAAGAGATAGAGCGATTAAGCATCAAAAATGATGCTTGAAACCAACGAAAAAAATACTTCTTTTCGCTTTTCGATCCACTAAAAGCGTCACTAAAAAGTATATGTAGAAAATATATCTAGAAGTAGATGCTTATTTTCTATTAAGAATGCGAAGGAAGTATGATTTTAGGGCTTGAGAACAAGAACCCTAGGGGAGCTTCTCGGTAAATGCAGCAGGGGACATGAGAACAAGACATTTAATAATTTGTTTGGTAGCAATTGCTAGTTCAGCCCTAGGACTGTGTGCTCAAGACTACATAAGTGTCAGAGGTTCAGTATTCAATTTGCGTGGTGAGATGCTTCAAGGAGCTAATGTGCTTATCAAAAACTCTTTTACCGGAACTTCCACTGATGCTAAAGGTGCTTTTGTCTTGAAAATCGCTGTGGATGATCTTCCGATCGACCTTCAGTTTTCCTACTTAGGTTATAACGATCATGAGATTGCCATTGATCAGGAGGAAAGAAGAGACTTAGTGATTAATCTCATTCCTAAAGATTATCTCGGCAATGAAATCATCTTTTCTGCCTCCAGAATTCCAGAGAGAATTCTTCAAGCACCGGTTACAGTTGATCGAGTTCAAGCAGACGAAATCGCAATGCGATCAGCCCCTGAACTTCACAACTCTTTAGCCCATCACCCTTCTATCGATGTAGCTTCCAGCTCCATGCTAATCAACAATATAAGCACAAGAGGGTTCGGAAGTTCTGGTGTTTCACGGATGGTTCAATTGGTAGATAATGTTGACATCCAGTTGCCTAGTTTAGGCTTGAATTTCGGGAATATGACTGGGGCCCCAGAACTTGACATTAACGTTATTGAAATAGTGCACGGTCCTGCATCTTCTCTGTATGGTGCCAATGCTTTTAATGGCTTATTGCATACTAAAACGAAAGACCCCTTTTACCATGAAGGGACTAGTTTAGATTTAAAGATTGGACAGCAGGCTCTGTTCAATTTGCAAGCAAGAGTTGCCAAAAAAGTAAACAATTTTTTTGCTTTCAAAATAAATGCGAGTGTCCTCCGAGCAACGGATTGGTTGGCAGAAAACCAAACGGAGTTGAACTTACCTATTGTCTCAGATAGCTCCATTCCTGTAGTTGGGCTTAATCGAGTTAATTCTTACGGTGATAAGGCAGAATGGGTAGATTCGAATGGAAATGGCAGTATCGACTCAAAGGTCATTTTACCTGGATGGACAGAAGAAGCCCTTTTAGATGGTGATCGAGGTACTTCCATCATTCGGCTCTATGGAATGGCGAGCTATATTGTCAGCGACAAATTAAAAGTGATTGGCGGCGCTGGTCTTAATATCGGAAGTGGAATTTTGCAGTCCTTTTCTCGCTTTAGGATTAAGAATTATCGACAAAGTCTTTTGCGCTTAGATTTCGAAGGTGGTCGTTGGGCTGCACGCATCTTTAGCACAAGTGACAATGCTGGTGATAGTTACGATCTGAATACTTTGGGAGAAAATATGTTGCGTGAACCTGTTGGAATCATTAACGGTCAATCTGTCGAGAACCTAGAGCAATATTATATTGAAAGTCTGCTTTCGACTTACCAAAACTCAGGCGATTGGGATCTTGCTGCCGCGAGCGCTGCTGCTATCATCCCTCAACCCGGCGAGTCTTTGTTTGATGTGCTTCGCACTGAAGTGAGGCAATCTGCAAGACAAGGAAGAGGAGCACGCTTAGATTTTGGATCAACAAGCACTGACTTGAGTGCTCAGTACGATTTTGATTGGGAAAGATTGGGATTTATTGTTGGAGGATCCTACAGACGGACAGCTCTTCGCTCAAACGGGGTTTTCTTTTCAGATACAACAGGGCAGGCTTTACTCAGTACAGAAGGTGGTATTTACACAAACCTCAAAAAAGAAATCGCCACGCAATTACATTTCACTTTTTCGGGCCGGATCGACTTCTTTAATAATTTCGACAGTAAAATAAGCCCTCGCGTAGCACTTGTGTGGTCGGCTGATAAAGAAAAAAAGCACAATTTCCGTTGGAGTTACGGAAGATCGTATAGGAGTCCGTCCAAACTAGAACAGTTTCTTTTCTTATCTCGTGCGGAAACGCAAATAATTGGCAATGTAGGAAATGGTTTTGCAGGCTTTACCATCAATGAAAGCTCAGTTGAATTTGATAATCAGATAGCGGTAAGGCCACTCGATTTAGAGCGCATTGATAGTTATGAGCTAGGGTATAAAAATCAAATAGGAAAACGATTCAATCTCGATCTCCACGCTTACTACAATTTCTACAATGATTTTATTTATCGAATAATTTTATTATCAAATCCCGATGGAAGTCTGCCAACGATAGATGAGGGAGAGGGGCAATTGATACAAACCTGGACCAATAGCAGGGAAACGATAGAAACTTTCGGTGCGGCGATAAACATCACTTATCAGTTTAGGAAATGGTTTTCCTTTCGGTCGAACTTGAGTTACAACACACTGTTACAAGAGGACAATGAATCTAGTATTGCTGCGGATCAATTCAATACACCCAAGTACCGATACAACATTGGAGCCTCGGGAATAGTCAATGACAAATACGGATATCGTATAAATTATCGCTACAGCGAAGGTTTTTTTTCCACGAATGCTTTTGCTAGCGGCGAAATTCCCGATATTACAATAGTGGATTTTGCTCTTTCTTACCAACTTTCGAAATACAGGACTAAAATCACCCTAACGGGCAACAACATCCTAAATAGTGAAAACTTCCAAGTTTTTGGATCTGCTAGCATTGGTAGAATGATCCTTTTGGGGGCAACTGTCCATTTATGATTTGAATTTTAACAGAACAATTGTTTATGTCTGAAATACTAGCTACTCCTTCTGTTTATATCCCTGTTTTCATGGGATTTTTCTTAGGTATAGTATTTTTTATACTTAACCGTCTTTATTGGCTTCGCGATTGGCTCAAACTAGGATTTGGTCTTGCCATTTTCCTTTGTTTTGCTGGTGCCCTGTTAACAATGACTGGCTTTGTTTGGGGACCCTCAGAAAAGTTTAGCGATAAGATAAATAGTACGATCGATCCAGAACTAGGACTAGAAACTGAACAGGAAGATTCTAAAGAAACTAAGTATTTGACTGCAAGTAGTAATACGGAAGAAATTGCTTATACAAATGCTTTTGAAGAAGAAAAAGAAGAAGAAGATATCATTGAAGAAGAAGCCTCGGAAATCGTACAAGAGGAGCCTGTGGAGTTAATAAATAAGCCTAAAGAAGAAATTATCGAAAAGGAAGCAGAACAAGTTCACGCTCCTGCCGTATCGAAATATAATAGCACTGCGGCATCTGTTGACACATCACGGGATTGTGAAGATTCTGATTTGGTGACCCGTGCAAGATCTTTGAAGGATCGCTTGAAGTCAATAAACGAGTCAAAAGTAATTCCTGACCTTGAGAAAAACAGAGCGACCGTCGAAAGACTTAAGGCAGCGAAAAAAAACAGTCGAAGATTCGAAGTAAAAAGCATTGAATTAGAAACCTTAACACTTTTGCTAAATAGCAGAATTGGCTATATGGCAAGAGATATTAAAAAATATCAAAGTGGTCAATTGGGAGAAACGGACTTCGCACATCGAGTTTCTACTTATGAGAAAAGCGTCACCGAATTAATGAGCACTTACGAATTACACAATTGATCAGCAGATGATGGGTAACAAAATAAATATAAAATTGTACTGGCTATTGCTTTTATTTTTTGCAGGCAGTGGCATCATTGCTCAAGATTTAGAAGATGAACTACTTGCCACTGACGAGATCATTCTAAATTCTGGGAAAGTAAAATTAGAAGTGATCGAACTCAAAGAGGAAATCGGCAAACTTAAACACAGGATCTGGAGGTTGCAAAGCAATATTAAAGGGATGAAAACCGAAATGCAAGACATCCGAAAAGCCAAGGAACGCGGAGAAACTGCCTATGCGGAAATGGAGGCATTAGCGAATAAGATTCTTTTCAGTAATGACAGTTTAAGGATTGCCAATGCTGATCTGGCAGCCCTAAACTCACAAATCCAATCTGAAAAAGAAACAGTAGAGTTAGCAGCAACCGCATTGAGAGACGTCTTAGGTAAGGAACGGCAGCGAAATGAAGCGCGCACTGAAAGCTTTAAAAAGAATATTGCCCATGGATGTACGGAAGTAACTCATAATACCAGAAAAGGGACTGTTGTTTTGGATACCGAAAACACCCACAGACTTTCTTGGATTGAAAACTTCACTTTAATGGTGCACACTTGCTATGCTGTTCCTAGAGAAGAGGCAGGCAACAATGTAAAAGTGTTCTTCTATTTGTATCGAAAAGATGATGCAGCTAGGGCCTTCCCCTTAGAAAGTGCAGTTCCTATTATCCTCAGTCCGAATGCCACTCAGTCCGATGATGCTATTATTTATTATGAAGGCAATTTAGCATTTGCACTTCCTTCAGCAGAGCGCAAAAAATTAAAGACGCATTTCGTATATGAAATTGAATATCAAGAAGAGGTAGTATCGCAAGGGGAATTCAAATTGGACTAAATAACACATTAAAATGATGTACACAGGAAGTTCATTTGATTTTCTACCGTTGAAAATTGGAACTATAGCACTCATATTTTCAGTTTTAACCATTTCGGCTCAACAACTGGTAATTAAACCTTTCACCAAAATTGGCAATTCACCTGTTTATCATCTTGAGCTAGACGAACATGATCGAATGTATGCTGTCATGTCCGACAGTATCGTTGTCATTAATCCCGATAAAACGGTAAGAAAACTCCCAGTTTATACAGGTGGATTTGCACTCTCCATCGACGAAAATGGCATCCCTTGGATTCCTCTACGGAATCAACTGGTATTTAATGCCAGAAATTCAACGAAATATCCTTACACGGGAAACCACCTCAATCAATGCTCATCGCTGTTTGTAGACGAAGGCAGAATGTACATGGGAACAGGTCGAGGTTTACGTGTTTTTGATATAGAGATACGAGAAAAAGGCTTTCTTTTACATGAGCGGTCCAAATTATACACAGGTGATCCGATTGTAGGAAGGGTAAATGAAATCATCAAGGATGAGAAATCAACCATCTGGATTGCTACCGATAATGGCTTGTACTCTTTGTCTTTGAGTGATGCAAAAATGAAGCTCGTGAGCCCCTTTCATGCAACTGCTATTGAATTGCACGACGGCCATTTATATGTTGCAAGCCTTGAAAGTCTGTGGGTCTATAAAGACATGAAAAAATGGAAGAAAGTTTCGGCATGTGATGTATTGACCAGTTATCGGATTGAGGACATTGCCATTGATCATGCCGGAAGTATTTGGCTTGCGAGCAATGTATTGGCAGTTATTGATACCGTAGGAAATTGTCAAGTATATTCTGCTGGAGACGGTTTTACCAGCAAGCATGCCACTACAATTTCTGTCGATCGAGATGGGCATCTTTGGGTGGGCACAGAAGGTAAAGGCATATTTGAGGTTTACTTCGAAGACCATTCGGAAAATCCTGAAATAGTGGAACGCTACGAATTTATGGGAGACGCGCCACACAATAATCTCGTTTTACTTTTAGATGTTTCTACTTCCATGAAGCTGCCCCATAAACTTCCCCAGTTAAAAAGAGCGGTCAAAACCTTATCGCAAAAAATGCGTCCTGAAGACGAAATATCGATTGTCACCTTTTCTGGCAATGGAGAGTTACTATTGGAAGCGGTCTCTAGTGTAGACAATAATAAAATTCAAACTGTGCTAGACGAAATGGAAATTGGCGGAAGAAGTAATGTAAAGAAAGGTCTAGAAATGGCATTTGAATATGCTTCCTTGAATTTCAAAAATGCCGGTTCCAATCAAATAATCATAGCTACCGACGGAGAGTTTGAATTACCCTCTCAGCTGCTAGAGCTAGCCGACACTTACAACGACAACGGGATCGAACTATCTGTTCTAGATTTCGGTGAAAAGGGCAATTCCGACCTTAGAAAATTGAGCCGAAAAGGTGGTGGAAAATATCGCAAGATAAAATCTACTTCAACAGACCTGTATTATATATTGGAGGATCAAGTGCGGAATTAGTCGTGCTAAAAATTAATCATGGGACCAAAAAATTTCTTTCTATATTTTCATTCTTCTTCCAATCTATTGTTTTCCATACTATAAAAGTATCTCTGTATTCTGGCCTTAATGGCGTCTTCAAGCAAAATCATTTCCTCCCTATAAAAAGGCGAATCGACTAAATTATTCGACATTTTCGGTTCGTCGTTATATTGATACAAATAGGAACTCTTCTCAGCTTCCCTATCATAGCCCAAAACGAAACAGTCATTAGCAATTTGATCAATGTATCGATGCTTACTGAAAATATAACGTTCCTCTTTATTTTCAAAAAGACTAACCCCAAAACTCATGTATTTCTTATCATAGTTTAGGTAATCCAAAATTGTTGGGACGACATCTAGCTGCTGCGCCAAGTGTTCACTAACACCTTGCAAGTTATCATCGGACGGGTGATAAAAGAACAATGGAATTTCAAAAACATTTAGTGCTGTCCTTTTCTTTTTTACTGAAGGGCTTCCCCAATGATCTGCTACAAAGACAAAAAGCGTATTGTTGTACCAGTCAGAGTCCTTTGCATTTTCAAAAAACAGCTTCAATGAATGATCGACATAACTGATAGCATTTAATTCCTTTTCTTGATCTTCGTCATAATAGCTACTGTGCTCAGCATTGACTGGAAGGACAAATGGACTATGTGAAGAAACATTAAAGACGGTTGCAAAAAACGGCTCAGGCTTTGCATCCAAAGTTTTCTGCACAAATTCAAAGTAGGGCTCATCAAAAACACCCCATGGACTAAGGTGCTCTTTATAATTTGGAAAATCAGATTGCGAATAGAAATTTTCCATTCCAAAAATACTTGTACATTCATTAAAGCCGAAAGAGTTGCTGACCGTGCCCAAAAAGAAATTCGTATCATAACCTTCATGACTTAGCAAAGTCCCTACAGCATTGAGGTCATTGTTTTTATACTGCGAATGATAATATGGAAGATCAATAAGTGGTGGAATACCTCCTAAGATCGAAACCAAACCATAGGTAGAGATGCTCCCGTTCGCAAAAGCATTTTCAAAAACCAAACTTTTCGCCATGAGTGTATCAAGAAATGGCGTTTTCGCTTTGTAATTACTATTTTTATCAAGTACATCTCTTGAGAAACTCTCTAAAATAAAAATGAGAATATTGTCCTTTTTCATTTCACCCTCAGGAGTTCGACGTACAATGGAGTAATTTTTATCTAGTTCATTCTGAGAAAAATAGCTAGGAATCTCTGCGGATTGATACCCTTTATATAGCGAATACAACAATGCTTGAGGAGTATTTGTTATCAAGACCGCATTCCTTGGCGATTCGTACATCAAAGCCGTACTAGGCGACAAAGGACGATTGCCAAAACCAAAAATCCCAAAATAATAAACAAGTAAAAAAACCGGTAAGACGCATAGCTTTTGCCAAATCGATGCTTTCGACTTTCGAACCAAAGAAAATGGAAGAAGTAGCCAAACATTTATAACAATAAAAAGCGCCAAAAAGATGACTAACCACCAAAAATCTAAGGCATAGCTCGTGTAAGTTCCAAAGGCATCTTTTATTCCAATAAAAATATTTACTGAAATCCTTCTATTTGCATGAGCAAAATAGATCATGTCAAAGGCCGAGACCAGGCCGCAAAATACAACACTCAAAAAAGCGAATAATGCAGCAAGGCTGTTCCAAATTTGTTGCTTAAAGAACAAAGCTAAAACAGAGATCAAGTAAAAAGGAAATAAATAGTAGAGCGCTGTAGAAAAATCAAAGGCCAGTCCTAAAAGGAAGATTCTCGACAAATCCATAAAGTCGATTTCGAAAAGACTGACATTATAGACAAAAAAGCATACTCTGAAAACCGCAAACCAAAGCAAAAAGTAAATCGTGTTTCGCAGAATAATTCGCATATAAAGACAACTATTGAAGGAAAGTAATGTACAATAATTAAATTCGAACACTAGATTCTAGCGCTAGCATTAATCCAAAACGACGGCACGAGAACATCAATTCTGAAACAATTTATTTATTCTTAGCTAAAGATACAGAAATGTACCAATGCGCAAATTACTTTTGTCGAAATTCACGTATTTACTACGTACTCTACCTCATGTACTTCCTTGACCATTGGAATTTCTAATTTACTGATCATGCGGTCTATCGCATTTTTCGGAACCACATAATCTCGACGGGCATTTTGCCGCATTAACTTTTGGTAGGGTACTTCAATGTAAACGATTCGTACTCGTGCATTATAGTCTAGGAACAAACTTATCCAGCGGCTACGCATATCACTAGTAATATTGGTAGCATTAAAAACGAAATCGGTTTTAGCACGTAGAAATTCCTTTGCCTGTTCTTTTGCCAATTGGATCACTCTACCATTGGCCTTTTTATCAGTTGGAGAAATCTTAAGAGCCCGTCGAATGTTATCTAAAGACAATTGCGGTTGATCCAGATATTTCTTTATGTAGGTATCTTTCCCACTACCAGGCAATGCACACATCATGGTAACGGTACAAATCAGATCATCAAAAGGCTTGTAATCTGGTGATGCTTCGTCTTTCTGAAAATAATTAAAGCGGCTGTGATCGGAAACAAAGTCTCTTTCTTTGCCCCAGCAATTATGCTCTTTGCATAGTTCCTCAAATAAATCGATCTTCAAAAGAATTTCCTCTGCATCTTCACAAATTCTCCCTAAGATATCGGCTCTGGCTAAAAGCGCTAAATGTTTCGTATTAACCAGCGTACTGGCGTAAATAACTTCCTTCTTCGGATTTGATTTAGTGATCGCCCAAATGGGCAAACCGTGCAAGCGAACGAGTCTACAAATTTGCTCTCTAATTCGAAAAGGCACATTCCATTCCTTGTACAGCAACTCCCGTGCTGTAAACTCCCCTTTCTTTGCATG
>CALFBW010000085.1 GCA_937951415.1 uncultured Chitinophagales bacterium
ATTTCGATTAAATGTTGCTAAATGTGTATAGTTCTTGGCTTCTGAAATTGCACAAGGAACCACTAATTGTGCATCTCCTCTCAAGTTGGGGAAAGACACCACATCTTGGTCTTTTTTAAAATAATCGCGGAACGCAGTTTCATTCGGATTAATGCTTCTTAGTGAACTACTCTCCACTAAAACGAATTCGAACGGCTTACTGAGAAGATCTGTTCTAATGGCGGGCAATTCCCAGAAATAGGCTTGCTTTGGGCTACTTTTCAATACTTCAATAAATGTCTGGCGAAATGGCGAAGAAGATTGCATTTTATTGATCCATTCTTGATTGCTTAATAAATGATGGTCCTGCTTTACTTGGTACCGACTAGTTCAAGAGGAGAGCTTAGTGCTATTGTATTTCCACATCTAAATTGTGCTTTTAGTGCTCAGTTTTTTGTAAACATTCTAGGAAATAGTCATCTATCTTCGATTCAGTCTTTGAAAGTTCTAGAACTAGTTCTTTGGAATCCCAGTTCGCTTCTTCCAGTTTCTTCAAAAAGCAAGCAGAAAAAACTTGGCTATCTGCCTGCGATAGTTGTTCTTCTAATACCAGCCGTTTCATTAGTTCTTCTTTCAAAACATTGTTTTGCTTTAGGGAGTCTAAATAAAGAGGATACTGCGGATTCATGCAGTTTTGCTTGAGTTGCCATAGTTCTAAGAGCGGTCCTCGTTCGTCGGGATTATTCGGATTACTATAAGTACATGACACACTCATCAATGATTTACTCAAGCAAAGATATATTTCATCTGAATAAATTAGTAAGCGCTGAGCTGGTGAGAACATGTCTTTAGAAATATTCAACCACTCTTCGCTCTTTTGTTGCTTTTGTAAATAGACACAAACAGAGTAACAACTCTCAGAGATTGTCGCTCCAAGAACTTTTGGCACTCGCAGTAAGAATTCCTCATGTTCCTCTGCAGATTTGCCGTCCGGAACCTTCTCAAAAAGTGGTCTTATGTGTTTTTCTAGGCGTTCATAACAAGTGAACATGCCCTCTTCGATTTTGAATTCTACACCATGAGCTTCCAGTTCTTGGAGGTAATTTGTCAAACATTCACAGAATGTTTCTCTCAATTTATTTTCGGCTTCCTCATAAGGATCTTGAGCATTACTTCCAACTGTTGCTAAAAAACAAAACGATAAGAGAACAAGTTTGATTGTATCGATCATTGATGACTATTATTTTGACACTGTAAACAGATTTATTTCTCTTCGATTGCCCACATAATCACGTCTCTGAAGTCGATTTTTGCTCTTTCGGTATAATGAACAAGCTGAGCTAGATCTCCCTTTGCTAGGACCAGTATTGCCATTCTTGTATTTCTCAAATTGTATTCAGAAGCTGCCATGACATGCTTTATTGTAATAGAAAGTAATTCGGTTTTCACCTTTTTCTGTTCTTTAGATTGGAAGTCTTGCTTTATCTTATTTGTAATAATTGGTTCCAAGTTAATATTGATGATTAGTGCATCTTAGATATCTGCTACTCCCTGTAAATAGCTGGACACGATTTTTTTCAATGTAGTATACAAAATCGATAGTAATGAAAGACATATAAAACGCTGGTCGAATAGTTTTTATATTTTTGAACACGACTACACGCAAATCTTCTCAACCATCTTCTCTATTTCCTGCTTATTCTTATGAATAATTTCCTCAGCTACCAATTGCAGTACTCTTAAATTAGTATTGCTGGAATCGTCCATGTCGTCATTTCCCTCTTTAAGCTCTGCTTGAAAACGGAAGTAATTCTTTTTACTCAGAATCTTTGATAATTGATAATCGACTGTATCGCTAATTCCATCAAAAACACAACTCAAAATCGGCTGTGCCCAGCCAATAAGTCCTAAATCTTTCAGATCTTTGTGATACAAACGACGCGTTAACTGTCCGGTTCCCAGCGACAAGATTTTTATGTCCTTGTCATTTTTATTAAAATAAGATTTGGCTTCTGCATACGCACACATGGCTGGATTGTTTGCATATATACCTCCATCAATTAAGCTCAAGTAATCGTCTTCCTTGTATTCGATTTTATGTGGTTCGAAATAAGTAGGAGCAGCTGAGGTAGCAAGCGCTACATCTACCATGTTAAAATTGTAACCCTTTTTCTTTGGATTCTTAGCGTGTGCACTTTTGAAAATCCAGGGAATTCTTCGTTCTGTTTCGTAAGAAGTAATAATTACCTCCGTCAGGGTGTCTTGAAGTGTGGCATCACCATAGTACTCTTTGAGAAGCTTTGTTAAGTTTTTATTTGGATACTTTTCATCTCGCAAATTGCCTATCGATCGGATTCGATGCCAAGTATTGCGATCGAATATTTGTTGTCCCTTATCCCTGTATAATTTAACAAGATCTGAAGCAGCGTATTTTGGGTGGCCTCTCCCATTGTCTAGGGAAAGTGCTAGGGCGATTATACCACCCGTTGAGGTCCCAGCAATTAAGTCAAAAGTATCAGCTATTGATTGACCAGCAATTTCTTCGACTTTTGCTAAAATGATGGCTGGTATTATTCCTCGAATTCCCCCGCCGTCTATCGATAATATTCTCATGTTGAAACCACTTTTTCTTCTTTATTGCTGCTAGCTCTCCCTCCAAATTAAGGAAAAAATGTCAGAGACTATTCGTAAATAGTTCTTTTATTCTCTGAATACTTACAGGATCATCTGTCCAAAAATCGATCAATTTGCAGCAATCATGGAATGGGTCCATGACTAGCTCTTTAAGAACAGGAAACTTGTGGTGGGTTTTGATGAAACTACCGAAGAAATAAGGATCCAGATCCTCTAGGTTCTGCATTCTATAATTGGTCGTTTCCAATACTTGCTGCGTGTGCACATGTTCGTACCGATTGTGAATGCCGTGTTCTTCTACCAATATCCAATTCTCATCATTCAATAACGAAGGATCTTTTCTGCTCAGCTTTTCACTAAGAACGATATAGCATTGCAGGGCATTGTAAAAAGCTTCAATATGGCGGTGAATTTGAGCGCATGAAATTACGCGCTTAATGCTGATCGTGATGCTTACCGTCCACACTCCACTTCTAAATATTCTATGGTTTTCGGGTAATGATTTTCTCAGATGGTCCAAAATCTCCTTTTCCTTTTGAGCGTCTAAATAGGCCTTTGGAAATACTAGTACGCAGGTCTCCTTTGTGCAGAATTCAACGAGTTGATCCACCTTAGGAATTTCTTGGACAGTAAAGCAAGATATCTTCACGACTTTTTTTGGTTGCTTTTTTAATTTGAATCAGGGAATTTTTCCAGCAGCCCTTTAAAGGCTTCTAAGATTTCCGCGATATCAGATAAGGTTTCTATGCCCTCTTTTTCACCGCACAATTCGAAAAGAACATATTCATTTGGCTCATTGTATATATGCAACAGCGCTTTATAAAAAGGTATGATTTCCGTTTCTTTTAAGGGAAATTGCAGCCTTTTGTTGCCGTACGCTTTCCTTAAGTCAACGACAAATTCCGAATATCCACTTTCCACAATCATACTTTAGACCGCGATGATGATTTCCTCGAAATGAACATACTGGGGAAAAGGTGACTGTGTGAAATTGACATTATTATCTGTTCTGTCTTGCAGTAAATGGGGATCTAGTAGGTACTTTTCAAGGTCGGTATGGGCATAAAGAAGTTCTAAGCTGAATTCCCTATCCGTTATTGCTTCAATTAGATCCAAAACATCCATTCCGAAGTCGGAACCAAAGGCGGTATCTTTCCATTTTTCTATCATTTACTAACACTTTCTTTTAGTAATAAATGGCATTATTCTAAGCGATAGAAACACTAACAGGAACACCATTAAGGGCAGCATTTCCAGTTAAGAAATCAACACGAAGATCGTCTGTCAGATCATTGATGCTGACACTGTTTTGTGCCGCTGCGATTTTCATCTTGCTATTTTTTCGAACGCCGAATCCCTGGGGAAGACTTAAAACCCCTTCCATTATATCTTGCGTAATTTCCGCCTCTACTTCAACTTTTCCTACACAGGATTGAACAAGCACAATTGTACCATCAAGAATACCACAAAGTTTTGCGTCCTTTTCATTTATTAGTAAAGTACACTCGTTCTTTCCCTTAGACAATCGATGAGAATTATGGGTCCAAGTATTGTGCTGCCTAAGCACGCGTCTACCGATAAGTTGGAAGGGGTATTCTTCGCTTTGAGAATTACCCTTCGACGCTGTTTCCAATCTTGCTAAATCCATAAGAAATTCCTTTGGCGCTAAGTGAATACATTCCTCATCGGTTTGTAGTCTGTCTTTCAAAGATTCATCGAGTGGGCCTAGATCAATACCGTGCGGGTGTTGTTTTAGTTTTTCTAAACTGAGCCCTTCCTTGCCATAATATCCCATTTTTAGAGCCATATCTATCATAGCTTCAGGACTTAATTTTGTATTCTCCTCCCCTTTTAATCTCGAACTTAGTTCCGAGAGGATTTGCCAATCGTCTTTTACCTCCCCTTTCTTTTCGAACAGTGCGGGGCTGTATTTGGCAATATTTCTTATTGCTAGATTTAGGAAGGTCACATCGTACTGCGAACGTTCTAAAGCACTAGAAGCGGGAAGAATTATATCGGCGTGCTTGTTCGTTTCTGTTAAATAAATATCAAGACTTACATGGAATTCCAGTTTTTTAATTGCTTTTTCTACTCGCCTGCCATTGGGTACAGACAATACGGGATTTCCTGCAATACAGACCAAGGCTTTTATTTGATCTTCGCCTTCAGTTTCCATTTCTTCTGCCAGGGAAACGGAAGGTATTTCTCCTAGATACTTGGGCAATTTGCGCACCCGTGATAAAGGAATAGAAGCATATTTGGGTTTTCCTTTTTTAGGACTAAAGGAAATCGGATCGATGGCGGGTCGGGGAAACATCATACCTCCTACTCGATCGTAATTTCCATTGAGAATATTAAAGACATTCGAAAGCCAAATGCACAGACCGCCAAAAGTCTGTGTACTCAAGCCCATTCTACTGTAAAGTACCGCTCGATCAGCAGCGGCCATTTCAAGAGCAATAGTTCTTATATTGGCCGCCTTTATCCCGGTAAATCCTTCTGCTACCTCAGGACTATATGACTCTACTAATTCTTCGATTTCTTTTAGTCCTGTTACTGCATTTTTCCAGTGATTCAGGCGTATCTTTTCCTCTCTAAATAGAACATGAATAAGAGCTAATAAAAAGTAAACGTCAGTGGCAGGTTTAATAAAATAGTGCTCATTTGCTTTATGGGCAGTTTCTGTTCTCCTAGGATCTATCACTACTATTTTACCATTTCTTTCTTGAATCGCACGCATCCGTTTCTTGATGTCTGGGGACGACATCATACTGCCATTAGAAACGACGGGATTAGCCCCCATAATCAACAGATAGTTCGTGTTGTCTAAATCAGGAACGGGATTTAGCAAGGAATGACCAAGCATGTGTAAAGCAGCAACATGGTGCGGCATTTGATCGACTGAGGAAGCACTGAATCTCGATCTGGTTTTTAATGCCTTTAAAAAAGGACGCATGAAAAGCAAATTTCCCATGCTGTGCGCATTCGGATTTCCTAGAAAAGTAGCTACTGAATTATTGCCGTAGTTCTCTTGAATTTCTTTAATCTTCTGTACCGTGTAATTCAGCGCTTCTTCCCAAGAAATTCGGACAAAACCCTCCTCCGTTTTCTTCAGGGGAAACAAGAGTCGATCTTCATCGTGATGAAAATCTTGTAGCGCTACCGCCTTAGGACAAATGTGTCCTCTCGATAGTGGATCTTTTGGATCACCCTTTATCGAAATAATTTTGTCACCTTCGTGTTGGATTTCAATTCCGCAAAGTGCTTCACAAATATTGCAAGTTCGATAATGGGTTTTCATGGTTTCGTTTTACGGTCTTCCTAAAATAAGGAATATTTATTGAAGGTCGTGTTCTAGAGATCTGAACTTTATTCGAGATATTTTTTGAATATTCCCTTCCTCGAATGGACAGCGAACTCGTAGTCCTTGATGATTTCCCTTGGATTCTTTGATACTACTGTCCTAGATCGGACAGCGCATGCGCTGTCCCGACTTATAATAATATTTTCGTATAGCCATAAAGGCTTAAATGCTCAAGCAATGAGCTTACCCACTAATCTTATACGACCAAATAAAAATAAAACGTGCCACTTCTTCTCCATTTTCATTTCTGCCAATGGTTTCCAATTCAGCATTTTCCCAATCGCCCGATTCGATGCTTCTTTGCATGGCTGCATATGCCTTCGCCTGATCTTCACAAGTAA
>CALFBW010000086.1 GCA_937951415.1 uncultured Chitinophagales bacterium
CGTGATATTCATGCCGTTCGATTTCACCCCTGAAACTTCCCAGCTTATCTTTCGCTCTTTGATTCAGTAAGTGCTTAAATCAGACCAATTTGGCATAAGTCCGCAAACATCTTATTAAGAATTTATTATACATATAAAAATATCAAGCTTGATCCATCAATAGGAATAAATTCCAGATTTGAGAAGCCTAGAAATGATCAAGAGTAGTAGAAGTCTAGAATGCGTTTCACTCTCTGTTCATTGTTATCAGCGACCCATTATTATATAAGTGTAATTAGGCAAAAGGTAAAGACTCGCAGGGCATTGACGAAAGTCGTCAGCGGGCTCATTCAAGTTGAATCAGTCGCGGTTTTTTAAAGCAGTAATCACCTCTTCTGTAGAGCGTTCTATAGAAGAGATCAGATTGTTCAAATCGTCTTTATCGGCATCTTCGGCTGTTAATTCCAAGTTTTTAATGTCTTCACCTAAAGGTTGAATGTTTAAATATGCCATTGATGGCTTTAGTTTATGGGCAAGTCGTCTAATTTCTTCCCGCTCACCATTTCCGTAATGCATTCTTATAGCAGCAATTGCTGGAGGTGTGCGTTCGATAAACAATTGAATCATTCTATCTATAAAAGCTTGGTCTCCACGAGCCATTTCCTCTAGAGGCCTCAAATCATATTTCACATCCATCGACTCTGGCATATTTATTCTTTCTGGTAATAAGTTCACAATTTTTTCTAGTAGCTCATTCGTTTCAAATGGTTTGGGAAGATAATCGTCCATACCAGCTTCTAGGCACTTTTTCTTGTGTTCCGCTGTAACGTTTGCAGTTAAAGCTATGATCGGCAAATCAAAACCCTTAGCCCGCAAAATTTCAGTGGCTTTTACTCCGTCCATGATCGGCATTTGCATATCCATCAGAACAAGATCATATTTCTTGGCTTGAACTTTATCCACGGCGATTTTACCATTTTCTGCCGTATCAATCACTAATCCAAGATCAGAAAGAAGCCGGGTCAAGAAGAATCTATTGATTTCATGATCTTCCACTAGTAGGACTTCAATTCCCACCAATCGATTGGGGGCTACAGCTTCTACCGATTTTTTCTTTAAGTCCGCCACTGTCCCAACGTCAAATTCAACTTCAAAAAAGAATCTAGAACCTTGCCCAGATTCGCTTTCTACTTCGATAAAAGATCCCATAGCATTCACCAATTTCTGTGAAATCGATAAGCCCAAACCGGTTCCTCCGAACCGTCGTGAAATACTTTCGTCGGCTTGTGTAAAGCTTTTGAAAACGTCTACTATTTTATCAGGATCAATTCCAATTCCTGAGTCAGAGACGACCATTAGAATTCTCTGGGAACCTTCCTTTTCTTCCACCAAACTCGCGGAAACTTCTACTCCTCCTTCAGTGGTAAACTTGATGGCATTACTAATAAGGTTAATAAAAACTTGCCCAAGTCGAACGGGATCTCCAAGCAAAACTTCCGCCACTTTGTCATCAATCTTCAAATCAAGATTAATCCCTTTCGTTTGTGCACGGGTTTTTTGAGCTCTCAATAATTGATATAGCCATGTTCTGAAATCGAAACCGATGTTTTCCAAAATCACTTTATCGGCTTCAATCTTAGTCAAGTCCAGAATGTCATTTATCATTACTAATAAATTCTGGATGCTTGTTTCGATGGCATTTAGGTATTCTCCTTGTACATTATCAACTTTAGTTCTTCGCAGCAGCTCCGTCATCCCGTTTATTGCATTTAGCGGGGTGCGAATCTCATGACTCATATTCGCAAGAAAACGCTCCTTCGTTTGCGAAGAAATCTCCGCAGCTTCTCGGGCTGAAACCAGAGCAGCTTGGGCGGCCTTTTCTGCAGTAATATCTCTCAAGAACGAACCAAAAATGGTGTAATCTTCAAATTTAATCGGAATGACAGCTAATTCGCAATCGATTTTTTCTCCATCTTTTCGTACTCCAGGAACTTCTATTCTTTTGTTCAAGACCGGGCCTACTCCTGTATTCAAATAGTGTTTCATGCCGTTTTCATGCGCTGAGCGCAGTTCTTCGGGAATGATCATTTCAGAAAGTCTTTTGCCTACTGCTTCTTCTTCGCTCCAACCAAAAATTCGTTCGGCATTTTTATTCCACTTAACCACCAATCCTTTTTCATCCATTACCACAAAGGCATCTAAAGCGGAATTGATTATTCCTGATAACTCACGTTCACTTTCTTGCGCCTGTCTATGGGATAGACTCGCTTCTAAAGAAATAGCCAGCTTTGCCACTACCCCATCCAACTTTGCAACAAATTGTCTATCTATGGGATCCTCAGAAAGTTGATAGAGCTTAAGCAGGCCTATATTTCCTAACCTCAACAGACTAAATGAACCATGACTTTCAAAGCGCTCTAGGTTGAACGCAGGAAAGTTTTCGTCTTGCCAATAAGAAATAGTGTAAGGGGCAGATTCGTTAAAAAACCATTCGTTTACTACATTGCCCTTTTCTAGGGTCATCATTCGCTCTAGCGGACTGGGATTGGAATAAAAAAGG
>CALFBW010000087.1 GCA_937951415.1 uncultured Chitinophagales bacterium
CATCAATGTGGATATGTGTACTTTCCCGTCACATTTATTGAGCCATGTTCTAGCAGTTGTGTTGTGGAAATTTCATTTGAAGAGGAATGTGACAGTTTAAACGGAGTCATGTTTGTTCACGGAACGGTCAACGGTGATGCAGATCATTATTTGTTGGAGGGTGATATAACTGGCTATTACGAAGATGGATGGGATTTTACCATTGGCTTGACCGAAGCTACTGACTTAGAATTTTATTTGACAAATACGGAAGGTTGTGTGGATACCATTTATTATTCTGCAGCCAATTGCGAAGGCTTGCTTTGTCCTGAAATTGCAATGGATAGTTTTAGCGCTAACTGTATCGAAGGAACAGGTATGCAGGAATTGAATTTTGATTTGATCATTCCTGAAGGTTACGAGACGATCTTCTATTTTGTAGAATTTACAGAGACAGGTGATTCAACTTACCAACTGGATAATTTCGAAAGTCCTTTTATTTTTCCTGCTCAGCACGGACTTCAGGTTTATGTAGAATTACTTGATAGCCCCTGTGATGGAAAACTATTCGCTTTTGCTCCTCGGAACTGCGAAAGCGATTGTGGACTCAGTATTTTCGCAGAAGCTAAATGCGAGGAATTTTGGGAAGTTGATTATCATTTTTATTCCCAAAATGAGTCAAGTATTTTAGTTTCTGGTGATGAGGTTTGGGGGGAATTCGAAAGCGGGGAATCTGTACTGGTTTCCTATGTTGAAGAAGTGAACAGCGAATTATTTTTGACTGGATCAGATGGTTGCGAAACGAGCCTTCAATTTCAACTTGGATATCCCTGCTTCGACTCTTGTGGTGGGATTTCTTACTTTGACTTGGTAAGCTATGAATGCGACCCGTTTACGGGAATGGCAATATTAGATGTTCAACACACTTATCCGGAAAATTATCCCTTAACTTTTACAATATTTGTAAGCGATTCCGACTGGAATTTGATTTCGCAGACAACGTATAATTCACTTCCACCCTACTTAGAAGTGCCTTCCAATTCCTATGTTTATATTGAAGGGGATCTGCTTTTTCACCCATGTGCTGGAAAGCATATAGCTGACTTGTTTATTGGAGAATGTACTCCAGTTGCTCCTTGCTTAATAAATGTATCTATTGAAGAACAATGCGATGAAGAAAATGGAGATCTAACACTTTTTGTAGAGTTTACAGGTAATAATGCTCCATTCTCCGTTATCGGGGATATTCAAATGGACAATATCGAAAATGGACAGATAGTTGAAATTTCTCCTTATGAAGGCTCCAGCTTTTTTGTGGAAGTAGCGGACACTGCAAATTGCGTAGAATATTATGAGTTTGAGCTTAGTGCCGATTGCTTGTTGGGCTTCCCATGTGATCAAGTGCTCCTAGGAAGTGTAGCTCAATTTTGTGATCCAATATTGGGAACCGTGAATATAGAAGTACCTACTTTCTTCAGTGAAGGACAAGAGCCTCAAATTGGGCTTTTTTATTACGATCCCATTACTTTTGAATCGGTAGATTTAGGATTTTATGCTTCTGCGGATGACTTACCTAGTCTTCCTCCTAATGTGACAGCATATATCTCAGCGGAGGTATTAAATAACCCTTGTGGTGTACAGACAGTAGAAATCGAAGTGATAGATTGTCCGAACGATCCTTGCTTTATGTCAGTTTCAATAGAAGAACAATGTAATGAGGAGAATGGCGATCTTACCTTATTGTTGGAATTCACTGGGACAACACCTCCTTTTTCTGTTTTTGGCGATTTTGAGCAAGCGGGAATAAGTAGTGGTGAAGTCTTTGAAGTTTTGGATGTGGAAGATGATTTCTTTGTTCTTGAAATGAATAATGACTTAGGTTGCCAGGAACTTTTGACTTTTGAACTTGCCGATTGCATTGCAACACTTCCTTGTGATATAGACTACATAGGGCAAATTATACAGAGCTGTAACTCTTTAGCCGGAATGGTAGATTTGGAGTTCTTAATGGTAAACTTACCCGAAGACTACGAATATGAAATTACCATTAGTTACTATGATTTAGATGAAGAGACTTACGAGGTCGTAGGCGTCTTTACGGATATTGAAAGCCTTCCAAGTTTGGTTCCGAATACAGCGTATTTGTTGAATGTTCACCCGCTTGGATATCCGTGCGCTCCTCAAGTATATGAATTTACAACAATGGCTTGCGAGGAAGTCTGTGAAAACTTACTTCCTTGGTTCGAGTATGAATTTGATTATGCTAATTGCGAAAACGATTCTTTGATCTCCCTAAATATTGCTTTTCCGATAGATGCTGAATATGCGCCTTTTATTATCTCCAATGCGAGTGATAATATAATGGAAATAGAAGGGGAGTTTGCAGCGGGGGAAGTAGCGACTGCCGAAATTAATGAAAATACGAGCTACGAATTTCAATTGGAAAATTCAGAAGGCTGTGTAGAAATAATTGCAGGAGAAACAGTAGAATGTCTTGTTCCGGGAGGTCTGTCTTTATCTAGCGAACCACCCTTTAATCTATACCCGAACCCAGTTCAAGATTTGTTAATCATCTATTCGGATTACTTACCAAACGAAGAAGTGCATTTCGCTATTTACGATGTACTCGGTAAGCTTGTGATTGCCGAATCGAAAATAGTGTCAGCTTCGAAACTAGAGATTCTCGTCGATCAGCTAAGCCCAGGCGTTTACACTTTTGCTTTGTACTCGGATGAAAGAGGCGTGCAATGGCAACGATTTGTTAAGGAATAAATGTGGATTCAATAAGATGATCTTTTAATAAATAAAAAGTCCCAGCGATAGACACCGCTGGGACTTTCTGCGAACCGACTAAGACGTATTTATTGCTTAATAAATTTTTCAAGCTGTCTCTCCTCGCCGGTGATGAATTCAAAAATATACATGCCGGCTTGTAGTTCTTGGATATTAATGTTGCCACTACTGCTGCCAATAGAATTTGAAAAAACGGTCTTTCCATTTAAACTGTAAATATTTATTTGTCCATCAATGTCTTCAGCATCTACTGACCAGTTTAGTATATCCTGAGCAGGATTTGGATGTATTTTTATTGAAGTATCAAATGCAATTTGCTCGACAGAACTACCTGTGCAGTCTGGGGAAATTATTTCAAAGTAGTCTTCACAACTGGAAGTGGAGGAGAAGATTTCGTAAGTTTCGATATCGGTTGATAAAATAAATGTCATTAAAGAATCAGTCGGAACTTGAGTAAAGCCAATGGCTGCTGCAAAGTTTCCAGTAATGTCAATTGCTTCCGCTAGATCATGGCTCCATTCAATTTCTATCTCAAAAGAATTGTCATCTATACAGTTGTTCGACACTATAGAAAATAAAACAGGACTTGCAATATCAGGCTCATAAAAACATTGTTTTTCGCTTTGCTTTAAACAATAACTACCTCCGCCTTGATTGGTGATACTGGAAATGTTTGTGCTATAATCCAGTCC
>CALFBW010000088.1 GCA_937951415.1 uncultured Chitinophagales bacterium
TCGGGAACCAGTTCAATTTCAGACACTTATATACAATGCATCCCTAAAGTACGGAGCAGGTGTTTCATAATTAGTGGCGAGGGAAAATGGCCACTGTGTGTTCTGCTCCCCCGAGCCCCACAGCACCATTTTCCGCACCAACAAATCCTTAATCTCTTTTTCCGAAAAGGCCGAATCCCGAAGGATTCGACCTAGCGACTAAAAAGTCTCGGAGTTTTACTTTTCTCGAAAGTGTTTGAGAAGGAAGGAGCCAATTAGGGACTTAAAGGCTCCTTCTCCACCAAACAACTGACTAAACAAATTCACGTTGCGAACATGAAAAAACCATCAAATAAAATTTAAAACTGTAAAAGGAAGCTCAAAGCGATTACGATGAAAGCCAGCAACAGTCGGATCAAACGTTTCCGAGTATTGAGCCTTGCATCGGCGAAGTAATCATTTATGAGCATGGACCTTTTCATTCTGTCTTTGTTTCGATGTTACAATATTAAGGGGGCTTTGGACCCTTCAACGAAGACATAAATAGATATTTGTCTGTCATTTATTAATAAACATTTCAACATAAATCATTGAACAAGAATTATATACGAGACTATTTTGTCGCAATTAATACGCAATTAACTGCCATACAATCAGTAAAAAAAGCTAAAACAAAACACATCCTGCTAGAACATACTATCAGTTACAATCCTCCATGTTTCTGTATTTATTGCTTTAAAATAAAAGTGAATAAGTCCTGTATTTACAGGTATACTTAGAGGCGATGACTTAGATTTGTTGTGTGAAAAAAGTTGAAATCAGTTCAGAGTTGGTAGAAAAACTCGCTTATCTCTCTAAGTTGCAATTTGATGCTGCTGAAAAAAACCAAATTCAACAAGACTTAGAAAACATGGTAGGTTTTATTGACCAATTAGGGGCACTCGACTTATCTGACACAAAGCCCCTGATTCACTTATCGGACCAAGTAAACAACTTTCGGCCGAAAGGTGCGGTTGCTGCTGTTAGTGCAGAAGATGCTGTAAAGAACGCTCCAGATAAGGATGGGAATTTCTTTAAAGTTCCTAAGGTTTTGTAAATACAGAATAGATGGAACCTGTTATTGAGATTCGCGAGATTAGCCGCCATTATCAAATGGGGCAAGAGATCATTAAAGCGCTAAATGGAATCGATCTGAAGGTTCAGCACAATGAATATGTCGCCTTAATGGGACCGTCCGGCTCAGGCAAATCTACCTTAATGAACATTCTAGGCTGCTTGGACACTCCCACGAGTGGTCAATACCTGTTGAATGGTCATAACGTGGCTCGACACTCAGGAAACGAATTGGCCGATATCCGCAATAATGAGATCGGTTTCGTCTTTCAAACGTTTAATCTACTTCCTCGATTGAGCGCCGCTGACAATGTGGCCATGCCCCTAGTTTACGCTGGAAAATCGTCAAAATTCAGGAAGGAACGCGCAAGAGAAATGCTAGAAGCGGTAGGTTTAGCCAAGCGTATGCACCACAAGCCCAATGAACTTTCGGGTGGTCAACGCCAAAGAGTTGCTATCGCCCGCGCACTTGTTAACTCGCCATCGATCATATTGGCCGATGAACCTACGGGAAATCTCGACTCCAAAACCTCCGATGAAATCATCGAGATTTTTGCAGAAATACAAGCGAATGGAAATACGGTCATTTTGGTCACACATGAAGAAGATGTAGCTCAACACGCACATCGAATCATTCGATTGAAAGACGGCTTGATAGACGACGACCAACGCATTCGCTAGACTGGAGCCAAAAGCCTTTTTTTCGATCTGTTCAGCGCTTGATTTTGTTTATTACCAATAAATACGCAGTCCAACCATTTATTCTTATAGAGCACCAAATAAAGACATATCTACACCAAGTATGAACTATCCTAAGCTCGATAGTTGGAAAGTCCGATCATTAGTCTATTTTCGCCGCCGATTTGAGGGGCTAAAATAAATATGTCAATACAGTTGACTTTGTCGATTCTAAATCAGATAATACCGACGTGAAAATATACACCAAGACAGGAGATGATGGCAAGACGATGCTGTTCGGCGGCGGTCGTGTTCCCAAGCATCATGTGCGTATTGAGGCCTATGGAACGGTTGATGAACTGAACTCCTCTTTGGGCTTGATTCGCAGCAATGGATTGGATCAATGGGTAGATGACCTATTGAAAGACATTCAGGAGCGTTTGTTTACGCTAGGAGCCATATTGGCTACAAATCCTAGTAAAAAAAATGTAACTCCTCCTGACTTGTTAGCGTCTGATGTGCAAGGACTGGAAACTGCCATTGATAAAATGCAGGAATCGTTGCCGGAATTGAAAAATTTCATTTTGCCGGGCGGAAATATTCCTGCTGCTCAAACGCATGTTTCTCGATGCATTTGCAGGAGGGCTGAACGCATTAGCACTCAGTTAAGCGAAGCTGAAGAGGTTCCTACTATTGTGATTCACTATTTGAATCGCTTGTCGGACTTTCTCTTTGTATTAGCTCGACATTTAGTGCACAGCCAAGGAGACGAAGAACTGATTTGGGAAGCTCGTAAAAATTAAACTTTGCGAGAATTCGAAATCAAACAATTAATAAACAAATACAAAAGCCTACATTAAAACTGGGTACTTGTTGAAAATAAAAAGATAGCCTTTATGTATTGGACATTAGAACTAGCGCAATATTTAGAAGATGCGCCATGGCCAGCCACCAAAGATGAGTTAATCGATTACGCCATCCGTTCGGGTGCGCCTTTGGAGGTAGCTGAAAACCTTCAAGAATTAGAAGACGAACAAGGGGAATATTACGAGACCATCGATGATGTGTGGCCCGATTACCCTACGAACGACGACTTCTTCTTTCATGCCGATGAGCATTAAAAGGAGCACTACTAGCGTGTAAGTCTAGCAGACTTAAGCGCTTGAAACTAACGAGAGTCTCCCCCACTCTTTTAAAGCAGCAATACCCTTTACTGAGTGGTCATTCGCCAATGAAATAATTGGGCAGAACTTGACTTAAAAATTTGGCCAAAGAATAAAATCACGAGTAGCAAGATGTAGTTTCTTGCTACTTTTTTATTTTGGCAGGCTGAAAACGCCATTTTATTCCTCCCTCTCCTTCTTTTCATTTTGTAATTGCTCCTGTTTTTGCTTCCAAAATAAAAACTCCGTCATTAGCAAATCAGCAGGGCGCGTTATCTTCAAATTGGCAGGATCCCCTTCGATAAGATAGATCGAAATCCCGAGCTGCTCTTCTATTAGACTTGCATCATCGCTATAACTTTTTCCTGCTGCTTTTCGATAAGCCAATTCTAGTTGATCTCTAGTAAAACACTGAGGAGTTTGCACGGCAAACAAAGAGGAACGGTCGACCACTTTATTTGAGTCATCCTCCACTTTCCTTAAAGAATCATTGATGGGTACAACAGGAACAATGGCAGCATGATCGTCCAAAGATTTAAAACATGCCTGTACTAAGCTCGAAGATATCAGCGGTCTAACAGCGTCATGAATGGCCACTTTTTTCACGGCTCGCCCTAATTGGAACAATGCTTTTTGGACAGACTCGCTGCGCGTTGCTCCTCCATGACTAATCGCCACATCCTTGTAAGCTGGAAAATTGGAGGAATTCTCATCCCACCAATCGTGGAAGTCGCTGTGGAGTGCTACGATGATTTGAGGCTTTTCAATAGCTGCCAGGAAAGCATCGATAGTATAAAATAAAATTGGCTTTCCCTCAATTTCAAGGAATTGCTTCGGCAAATTTCCGCCCATTCTAGTACCAGTTCCACCGGCTACAATTACGACCGCTTCTTCACAGCTGTCGTATTTATTAAGAGATGCTGTTAACATGGCTGCAATTTAGGAAAAGCTTAGGAGACCATTTATCCTCTCTCTATTAACCACATTCTCATTTATTACTAAACTTCTCAAATAAAAAAAGCTCCATACACATATTCAGTGATGGAGCTCTTGGTTGATTTTATTCTTTCAGCCTTAGATAATCAACATTGCATCTCCATAGCTAAAGAAGCGATACTTCTCTTCAATGGCCTTTGCATATGCTTCCTTCACCAACTCATAACCTGCAAAAGCAGAAACCATGATAATCAGGCTAGTCTTTGGTAAGTGAAAGTTCGTTACCATTGAATTTGCTACTCTAAACTCATGTGGAGGGTAGATGAACAAATTTGTATGGTCTTCTGTGGCAGTAATGTGATTGGTTGCTGAGATAGAAGATTCAATAGATCGCATTGTAGTAGTCCCTACAGAGCAAATTCTTTTCTTATTGTCAATCGCTTTATTGATCGTGTTAGCAGCCAATTCTGGAATAGAGTAGTACTCAGCATCCATTTTGTGCTTGCTCAAGTCTTCCACCTCAATATTTCGGAATGTACCCAAACCTACGTGTAGGGTTAACTCAGCAATATCGACTCCTTTGATCTCGAAGCGCTTCATTAGTTGCTTACTGAAATGCAAACCTGCTGTTGGTGCTGCTACAGCTCCCACCTTGCTTGCATATACCGTTTGGTAACGTTCTGCATCTAACTCTTCCGCATCTCGATTGATGTACTTTGGAAGCGGTGTTTTACCCAATCTGTTCAAGATTGCTCTAAACTCGTCGTAAGGACCTTCATACAAGAAACGAATCGTTCTTCCTCTAGAAGTCGTATTATCTACTACTTCTGCTGAAAGCTCATCATTCTCTCCAAAGTACAACTTGTTACCAACACGAATTTTACGTGCTGGATCTACTAATACATCCCAAAGACGTGAGTCCCTTCCATCGGGTGCAGTTTTTAGCTCTCGAAGTAAGAAAACTTCAATGCGAGCTCCAGTCTTTTCTTTTTTCCCATATAGTCGGGCTGGAAAGACTTTGGTGTTATTCACCGCAATCACATCTTCTTCTTCAAAGTAATCAATGATATCTTTAAAGACGCGATGCTCAATTTCTCCGGTCTGCCGATTAACCACCATCAACCTAGAGTCGTCACGGTAATCAGTCGGGTATTTTGCAATCAATTCCTCCGGAAGTTCGAAGTTGAATTGCGATAGTTTCATGCTAGCTGCCACTCGAATGCTTTAAATAATACATTACAATACAAGGGCGCAAAATTACGATTTTC
This sequence comes from uncultured Chitinophagales bacterium, assembly GCA_937951415.1. Taxonomy (GTDB): domain Bacteria; phylum Bacteroidota; class Bacteroidia; order Chitinophagales; family UBA2359; genus CALFBW01. Next base: position 5,138 of record CALFBW010000088.1, read on the forward strand.
TTAGGTAAAAATGAAGTAATCGGTGTTCTAATCCACTTGACCAGAATCAATTCACGCCCTAAATTGCTAGTGCATTAGGGTTTATGTTAATAAAAGTGTTGTTTTGTTGATTGAGTTCCAGTAAACTAGTCGAATCTGTTAAAAATGTTCGCTTTTTCAAAAATCATACTAGAAGGAATCCGAGTAGCATTCAATGCGCTTTGGTCTAACCGTTTGCGCACCAGTTTATCTTTATTGGGGGTTGCTATCGGGATATTTAGCATGATTTCGGTCCTCTCTATCATTGGCAGCATGGAAGACACCATTCGACAGTCCTTTTCACGATTGGGTAGTGACACTGTTTTTGTCATGCGAGAATCATGGTCGGAAGATCCTGCGATGAACTGGTGGAAGTACGTAAGGCGTCCCTATCCAAGCTACGAGGAATTTGAACAGTTAGAGAAACGGCTGAGCAGTGTAGAGGAAATCACTCTACGGATTCTGTTTTTGGACCAACAATTTCGGCAAAGAGAACAATCCGTAGAAGGAGTCAATATAGCTGCCGGTACACATGACTTTGGTAGCCTCTTCGATTTTGAAATTGACAAAGGTCGCTACTTAAGCGAACAAGAGAGCACAACGGGAGCGAACCGTGTTATCCTAGGAGCTACGGTTGCAGAGAATCTTTTTCCAGGGAATCCCTACCCTATTGGAAAATCTATAAAGTGGCGTGGTAAAAAGCTAATTGTTACAGCTGTACTCAAGAAAGAAGGCAGCAGTCTCCTAGGAGATGGTTTCGACAATTTGGCCTTTCTTCCCTTGAATTTTGTTCGAAAATTTGAGCGGATTGACTCTAAAGAAAGAATGCCACTTATTGCAGCTCGCCCAAAAGCCAGCATTGGCTTGTCTCAAATGGAAGATGAGATGCGTGGCGTTCTACGTTCCTTTCGAAATTTGCGGCCAAGTGAAGAAGACAACTTCGAATTCAATCGCCTCAGCATATTGGATGGAATCATGGATGTTGTTTTCCTTGTGGTAAGACTCGCTGGGCTCTTCATTGGGGCTTTGGCCATGTTAGTAGGCGCCTTTGGAATCGCAAACATCATGTTCGTAAGTGTTAAAGAGAGAACTCGCTTGATAGGCATAAAAAAAGCAATGGGCGCTCACAATTATCACATTCTCTTAGAGTTTCTAGTAGAATCTATTGTATTAACGCTTGGCGGAGGTTTGGTAGGATTGCTTACAGTAGCCCTGGGAATCACAATTTTCAACTGGTACTTCGAGACCTTTGAGGCTTATATGAGTCTTACTAATGTTATGTTCGGTCTAGGTATATCTGTTTTCGTTGGTATTCTTGCTGGAATTGTACCAGCAGTATTGGCAGCACGGCTAGATCCGGTCGAAGCAATGCGTAAGTAAAGGGAAGAAGTTGTTGATGAAAGGTAGCACTACTTTATGGACTTTATTGTTACTTCTGCTTTGTGGGTCTTTACTCGCACAGCAAGAGGATGGCCCTGTATTGCTGATGCCCATCGATCATATGCTCATCTCAAACGAGAGTCGTCCCGTCTTTTATTGGCTAAGAGAAGACCGTGCACCTGTTGGAAGTTATTATCAGATTCGCATTTTTGAAGGAGTGGTAGAAAGGAAGAACAACGATTTTCGTTTTCCTTTAATAGACCGAGAGTTACGAGAAGGAGATCGCTTCGAATGGCCGCAGAACATGGATCCATTACAAGCTGGGCAAACTTATAGTTGGACGGTTCGATTGCTAGATAACAATCGCAATGTTTTGGGAACAGGATGGGTAGAACCTCAGGTTTTTCACGTACGCGACGAACTCAATAAAACCTGGGATTACCGAGCAAATATTCCTGAAAGCGTAAAGATTACTGCAGCAGGTACTGGTGAAAGTACAGGAGTGGTTGCCTTGCTCACTGCAGGAAACTCAAGTATTCATCCGGTAGAATTGGAGATTGGTCCTTACTTAGTTCCTTCGGAATCAGCTTATCAGTCTTATCTTATTCCACAGAAGATCAAGTTAAGTTTATTGCCAAATGAAAGTAAGACCATTGAATTGGAAGGTCATTGCTTGGATATTTTCAAGCAACCTTTCCCTTTTGGTGCTGACTTGCCTGAGATAAATACTTGGATACGTCCCAATCCAGATCACGATCTGCTTGCGCAAGATAATGAGGAACTGGAGCCCGCTGTTTCTCAGGCTCAAATGATCTATGATCGCTATTGGTATTTCGCTACAGCCTATTCTTTCTATCGTTTTTTTGATCAATTGCATACGCCTTATCACAAAAGAGCTGACTATGAACGCTCAGTAGTGATGCAACATGTGATTTGGAAAGCGGCTTCTGATTTGAAAAATAAAAAGTACAAGCTGAAGCATTTCTCCAAACTCATCAAAGATCAAGCTGGATTCAACGATTGGAAAAATGATATGGGAAGAGGTAGAGGTGCTAGGATAGACGAGGAAATAAATGCGCTTTGGAAAACTTTCGATCAAATAAATGCGAAAGCAACTTACCTAATGGGCACTTCCGATCGATTTCGAGATTCTTATCATTCTGATTTGAATGAGATCTTGATTGGAACAGCAAAAGACAAGCAAAATGAGCTGATCCGTCTTGAAAATTTTGGCTCACCTGAACCTTCAGAACAAGATCGATTACGTGCGCTTTTTCGATGGAACCATGAAATGTGGAATCGAGTAGAACTCATTGCTGGATCTGCAAAACCTGAACAAGAAGTTGATCGCTTACCTTGGCCAGCCATTACTGCCGCCGGAATAGCTGCGGGAGCAATTGCGGTTGTTGTAGCCGATCAGTCAGATAACAATTCGAATTGCAGTGGCTTCCTAGAAGACTTAGTGCTTGTAGGAGACAAGATTATTTGTGGTGGACAAAGTTCAAATATTGCCATTGAAGGGGAGTGCCCTTCTTGTATTTTCCAATGGTCGACGGGTAGTAACGACCGCTCCATTTCACTGAGTAGTCCGGGTGCTGTATCTGTAATTATCACTGATGATCAAGGATGTGAGGAGCTATTTGAATGGACAGTTTCTGCGGAGGCTCCCGCCAGTTTATCGCTTGATTTCGAAGAACCACTTATGCTTTGTGCTGGTAGAGAATCTATTGAAATAGAAATTAGCACTTGCGAAGATTGCATTGTTGAAGTTAACGGAGACCCTTACGATGGTTCCAGTTTTATTACAGACGAAGAAGGTGCTTATCAATTTAGAGCTATCACTTCTTGCGGGTCAAGTACGGAGCAAAACATTCAAATTGGTTCGATCGAATTCTCCGTCGAACTTTTTGGCGATCGCGACTTCTGTGCGGGTAGTAGTACAACTTTAAGTATGCTGTATACAGGCGATGGCAATCCTGAGCTTTTCTATTATTGGAATGGTCTGATTGGGGAAAGTAGCAAAGAGTTTTTTGAAGCGGGTCCCGTCATCGCCGAAATCAGAAACAACAATTGTGTCACCTCTGTAGAAGATGAAATAAATGCTTTTGAGCTGGGTGACTTGAGCATAGAAGGTGAGCTTTCCTTCTGTGCTGGTAGTAACACAACGCTTGAAGTTGTTGGCATTGAAAACTGCGAAAACTGCTCTTTCTTGTGGAATATCTCCTCTACAGAATCCTCTATAAATGTAAATACTCCTGGAACGTATGAAATCACCGTAACTGATGAGAATGCTTGCTCTTGGACAAATTCGGTGCAAGTGACTTTAGAGCCAGAATTGGATTTAATACTAAATGGTTTAGGGCAAATTTGCGCGGGAACTCCCCAAGTTTTATTACTAGAAGGGGCTTGTGAAAATTGCACGTATGAATGGTCAACGGGAGCAAGTACAAACAGCATAGAAATTCAAGAAGCAGGAACTTATTCTGTGTTCGTAAGTAACGACAAAGGCTGCGAATGGGATGGAAATATTTCCGTTATTCCCGCCATTGCACCCAATTTAGAAATTTCTGGGAGTGCTACTATTTGTCCAGGAGCCAGCACCGAACTTTACGTCCTCGGAAACTGCCTAGATTGCAATTTCTTATGGAGTAATGGAGCTACAGGACCTATCGTGGATGTTGATGAAGCTGGCTTAATAGAAGTAGAAGTTACCGATCAATTTGGTTGTGTTTGGGACCTAAATACAATAGTTGATGAGAGTACTGATCTAGACTTGAGTCTTGAAGGTTCAAACTTTCTGTGTCTTGGAAATTCAACCACTTTGGCAGTAGAAGGCACCTGTGAAAATTGCTCGTACCAATGGTCCAATAATCAATTCGGAACATCTATATCGGTGGATGAACCAGGCGTTTATTCTGTTAATGTTCAAAACGACAACAACTGCAGTTGGTCTGCATCGATTAATGTAATAAGCATAGAAAACTTGGAATTGGAAATTGTTGGACCCTCTACTATTTGCACTGATCAAGAGATTGACATTGCTGTGGTTGGTCCCTGCCCAGATTGCGAATACCAATGGTCCAATGGAATTTCAGGAGCAATAAATACCATAACTGCCCAAGGAACCTATGAAGTGTCAGTGAGCAATGCAGCAGGTTGTAGCTGGATTGGGACTACCTACATTGAATTAAGTGAGCAGCCAGAAATGGCTTTACTTTTAGACACTGGAGATTGTCTCGACGGCAATGTTATTGTTTCTGCAAATACCAACTGCGATGACTGTTCCTATCTCTGGTCAAACAATTCCACTGAAGAACAAATTATTGTCGATGAAAGCGGCATTTACACGCTCACATTAGAGAATGCAGACGGTTGTTCGAACACTACTTCTATAGACGTGATCGCTTATCCTGAAACGGAAATCAATATCATGGTGACCCAACCTGCCTGTGCTGGAAGTAACGGATCTGTTTTTGTTGACATCCAACCCGACGCGAGTTTGTTTACAGTGATTTGGTCAGATGGTTTCGAAGGGCAGTTTTACAATGGACTAGCACCGGGCATTTATGATTTTACCATCATGAATAATCAAATTGGATGCGGAGTTGTGAATGTTGTTGTTCTTGAAGAAAGTGACACTTTCATCAGCACTAGCGTAGAATCGACTCCGCCATTTCCCGAGGGCAGCTCTAATGGTAATATTACCATTGCTTTACTAGGAAATGTTAGCCCCCCTTTTACAGTATTTATTGGTGATTTCTCCTACCAGACCACTCAATCAATCATCAACCTCGTTGGTCTAGAAAGCAAGGCGTATGAAATTCTTATTGTAGATGCTAATGGTTGTCAAACAGAACTCATATTTGTTGACTTTTCTCCAATGAAGCCAGCGCCGGAAAGCCCCAACGTAAGTTGGAATTTTTCAAATCCGACCGCAGCGATTCAAGCCTATACAAATAGCAGCATTAGAAAAGATGATGATGTTCCTCTATTGATCGACCAGCAACAATTCGGAGTTTCATATTCCAATAAATTGGCGTCCAATTATTTATTAGCAGTGTATCAATTGCGTACTTTCTTGTGGAGCCGAAATGCTTCAGCCCTTTACGAAAGGAGCTTTGAGCACGAAATGTCCTTGAGATATCATTACAATCTACGATCGATAGATAATTTGCGCTTTAGCGCCGAAGGACATCTGGTTTATCGCCCAAAAAAAGAAGAGCTTTTGCTTCATAAAAAAGTCTTTTTCTTTCCTTCTCTAGCAGCCCAATGGTCTTTAAGTAATCACACAAAACTGGGATTGCGCTGGAACGTTCAAAGACAGCAACAACTGTTTACTAGATCCCAGTTAAGTCTCGAATTACAAGTGGGTTTAAAAAGCAAATAGACACTGTCTTATCGCTACCTGTTCCCGCCTTTCCATCGTAAGAAAAAAGACAGCTTCTTGACTGTTGTCAATGCATTCAGACAACATTTAGAGAATAAACGCTAATTTAGATTTTTAGCATTTTTTCAAGATCCATATGAGAATATTTACATTATCGGTTTTAAGCTTTTTGGCCTTTGCTTTGTTCCCACTTTTTCAACTCTCAGCACAGAGTACAGGTAAGAACTTATTTGACAGTTCTGAAGTCCATGAAGTTCGAATTACTTCTGGAGTTCCAGGGTTTTGGGGTGCGTTGGTACAAAATTTCGAAGAAAACGAATTGGCCGCTACACCTACTACCGTTCCCTACACTCCCGCAAATATTGAAATTGATGGGACAGAATTGAATGGAGCTGGCGTGCGAATAAAAGGTAAAAGCTCTTACTTGGCTATGCCTAATAACAAAAAGTCCTTAAAAGTGGACTTGAATCGTTTCAATGTAGATCTAGAGTACGATGGCGTTGCAAAATTCAATTTGCATAATGCGGCAGAAGATCCTTCTTTCTTACGAGATGCATTGGCCTTCGAAATTTTCAGAAGAGCAGGAATTGCAGCTCCTAGAACAGCATTTGCCCAAGTTTATGTCAATGATGAATATTACGGCTTGTATGTTCTTACAGAACAAGTAGGAGGTGGATTTGCTAACAACAATTTCTCAGGAGACTCGGGAAATCTTTACAAAGGAGAAGAACTGAAATTATTTACAGGTGATGAAAACACCGAAGATTGGGAAGATTTAATCTTTGTAATAAATAACAGTTCCGATGCAAATTTCCCAGAAGTTATTTCGGCCTTGATGAACGTCGAACAATACTTAAATGCCTTGGCGGTAGAGACTTTCTTTATTAATTCCGAAGGGCATTTAACGGGCTTAGAAAATGACAATTACTATTTCTACAACGATCCAAAAACCGATCAATTCAACTTTATTCCTTGGGATTTTAACCAAGCTTGGGGCTTGGCTGTTTCTGTAGGTTTTACCAACTTACCTGACATTAGTATTTTTCCAGAGCAACTCACATTAAGCGATCGCTTACTCATGGTACCTGACTTCCGAGAAATTTACCTCAATAAGGTTTGTGAATTAATGGATTGGGCGATTAATCAATCAGAGATTGAACTATTTATTACCAATGCTAAAGCATTAATAGAAATCCTAGTAGAGGAAGACCCAAACAATCCGCACAGCATAGAAGAATTCAACAATGATTTAGGACAAGGAGGAGATCTCGATGGACTGTATCGAATTGGTATCAACAATTTTTTTGCACAACGACTTCCACAAGTCAGTGCACAATTAGCAGCCGAGGGATTCACTTGTAATGTTGCTCCAAATGAGGTGACGGGTTTGGTAATAAATGAGTTCATGGCTTCGAACGACAGCTTGAGTGGCATTTCCGATCCAGATGGCGGTTTTTCCGACTGGGTAGAATTGTACAACAACGGAAATTCTACGATTTCCTTAAGCGATGTTCATCTTTCTAATGAACCTAGTTTTTTGCGAAAGTGGGCTTTCCCTGATGATGTTGAAATCGCTGCCAATGATTATTTGATCATTTGGTGCGATAAAGATGTGCAAGAAGATGAATTGCACGCAGTTTTTAATTTAACAGCTTTAGGCGATGATCTCATTTTATCTCATGCCGATGGAACCATCTTAGATGCTCATGCATTTGGACCGCAATCAACGAACTCAACAGAAGCAAGAACACCAAATGGCACTGGAGACTTCGAAGAAACAGACTCACCAACCTTTGGTGAAAACAATGATGGTATGGGAATAAATGTGCTAAGAGCTAGCTATGCTTTTTCTGCCATTCCTAATCCTAGTACCGACAAGATTAGAATCAACATTGAAAATTTGAAAGAGGATGCCAATTGGCAACTTTTTGATTTACATGGTAGAATTATTCAAGATGGAATTGTCCACTCTTCATTCGACATTCGAATGAATGGCTTGCCAAAAGGAATGTACCAACTGCGCATTTTAATTGGATCGGACATACTTCAACAAAAAATACTAAAGCTATAAGAAATGCTATCGAGGTCTTCCGTTAGAGTTTGGCTTCTTTTATGTAATGGCTGTGCTAAGGGATGCAAAGTATATAACTGTCCTATTTGAACGGGTTCCCAACGACATTGATATTTTCAAAACTACTTCCTTAGAAAGCCTCGACAAAGCCCTGCTGTCGCTGCGTTTTCTACCGCGTATTTCTGAAAATAGATTCGTTCAATTTCAAACACTTATATACAGTGCATTCCTAAGTCTTAAGTTAGACCTATTATGCCCTCAGCTCGATTTCTCCTATGCCTTTTTTTCGCAAGCATTCCCCTTTTTATGGGTGATAGCTTACAGGCGCAAGATTGGGCGAGAGACAGCTTACAGGTAAATGTCAGTGAAAAGCAAACTGAACGCTCAAAAGAGTTTTATCAAAACTTAAAAGAACGCTTAGGTTCCAACTGGTTCACAAAGGAGTTGTACAATTTTTTATTGGATGATGACTCACTGGACTACCACGCCATTGAGAAGTTAAAGACTATTCGAAGCGAGCGTCAATTTGAACCCTATAATGGAAAACGTATTGGTCGCCTTCATTTCGTTCCTTTACAACCATTCGGCACCTCGGTCAATGATCCCAAGCGAGCATCTGATAGTGAGTTTTCTCAATTCGCCAATAATATCCAAATTGATTCGCGCATTGAGACTTTGCGAAAGAGTTTGATCCTTCGTTGTGGGGAAGACATCAATAATTTCCGACTAGCTGATGCTGAACGTGTTCTTCGCTCCCAAGCATTTATTTCTGAAGCACGGCTGAAGCTAATTCAAAATCCTGTAGACACCAATTTCTATGACATTGATATCATCCTAGAAGAAGCATGGACCATCAGTTTAGATTATGATAGCAGTCCATATACTAGAGAATGGGAGCTCTACGACGGCAACTTTCTGGGACTTGGCCATCGTTTTTCTCATCGAGCTATTTTTCCCACTGCTGTTGAATATGAAACCGGCTATCGAGGTCAATACCAGATTTACAATGCTTTTCAAACACGGGGGAGTTTAGACTTTGTTTACGAGGGAACCTATAGAAATCGTTCTGGAATATTATCCTATCAAAGCGATTTCCTCTCTCCATCTATTCGTTGGGGCGGAGGCTTTCTAGCCGCTTATCACAATTTCACAGACAATGATGAAAATCCAGCACAAACCATTTTTCGCCACCGACGAAATGAGCAAAAAGCATGGTTGGGCTACTCTTTTGCTCTTCTAGACCATGGACTGTCTTTTTTCACCAGAGATAGAATGATCGTAGCTGCAGCCATTGAGCGATGGGATTATGATGCGCGTTCACCATTGAGTACCGAATTCTTTCGCGCATATCAAGATCGTCGCAGGTACCTAATGAGTTTGTCTTTTAATAAAAGGAACTACTATAAAGCATCCATGATCTACGGCTTCGGAAGAACGGAAGACGTTCCAACTGGCTACCTCTTCCAACTGACAGGCGGTATTGAAACGAGGTCAGAAGAGCAAAGACCTTATGTTGGCTTTGCAGTTTCTGCAGGCGACTTTTTAAAAAAGTTTGGCTACCTACATGCCGACCTCAATATTGGTGGATTCCCATCCAACAATCGATTCGAAGATGCGGTTTTGGATATAAAATTGAACTACTTCACCAATTTTAAATGGATTGGTCGCTCCCAGTTTAGAAATTTCATAGAAGTACAGTTCACTCAGGGCTCCGAACGACAAGAGAGCGACTTCATTAACCTATTGGACCAACAAGGCATTCGCGGACTCAACCTAAGTCAGATAATTGGAGATAAACGCTTGATCGTTAAAGTGGAGAGTGTTCTATTTACACCTTTGCATTTGTACGGATTTAATGTGGCGGTTTTCGGCTTTGCCGATTTTGGTTGGATAGCTCGAAAAAACTCAGCTTTAACTTTCAGCAACGGAGCCTATCAAGGCTTCGGAATGGGCTTTCGCTTTAGAAATGAAAATCTCATTTTTCCCACATTGCAAATGCGCTTCAGCCTTTACCCTAGAGTGCCTTTCGGTATAAATGTTTATGAAATAGGTCTAGGAGGTCAGCGCGGCCTTCGTGTGAACGATTTTGTACCAGGTGCTCCTGCTATCATCACTTTCGACTAGAGGTCTACAGCTATTATCGCGGAAGATAGACTATCTCGCAAGTCCAATATATCTTTGCGCCAAAATTGAACCATGAGCTTAATAGAAGAATTGACCTGGCGTGGAATGATCCATCAAATAATGCCCGGCACCGAAGAATTGTTGAACAAGGAAAAGGTGACTGGTTATTTGGGAACTGATCCTACAGCCGATTCTTTGCATGTGGGCAATATGGCTTCCTTAATGCTCTTGGTGCATTTGCAGCGACATGGGCATCAACCGATCGCCTTGGTGGGCGGCGCTACAGGAATGGTGGGTGATCCTTCGGGTAAAAGTGCAGAAAGAAATCTATTGACGGAAGAGCAGTTACAGCACAATATTGCGGGCCTGAAAGAAGACCTAAAAAAGGTGCTCGATTTCGACCGAGCAGAAAACCCTGCTTTGCTACTCAACAATCATGATTGGTTTAAGGAGATGAATGTCCTAGACTTTCTACGCGACATCGGAAAAAATTTGACCCTCAATTATATGATGGCAAAAGATTCGGTGAAGACTAGAATTGAAACAGGGCTTTCTTTTACGGAATTTTCTTACCAGCTCATTCAAGGCTACGATTTTTACTACCTCTGGAAAAACCATAATTGCAAAGTGCAATTTGGCGGCTCTGATCAATGGGGAAATATTACTGCGGGAACTGAGCTCATTCGAAGAATGGGACAGGGAGAAGGATGGGCAGTAACTTGTCCGCTTATCACAAAGGCAGATGGTTCCAAATTCGGAAAATCTGCTGGAGGTGCTGTTTGGTTAAATGCGGAAAAAACCTCGCCGTATAAATTTTACCAATACTGGCTAAATGCTAGCGATGAGGACGCTCCAGCATTTATTAGAAAATTCACTTTACTTAGTAAGGAAGAAATTGAGGCTTTGGATAAAGAGCAAGAAGAACGCCCTGGGGTCATGCAGCGAAAATTAGCTGAAACGGTTACGACCATGATTCATGGCGAAGAGGCTTGTCAAAAGGCGATTGCTAGTTCTCAGCTTTTATTTAAAAAGGATAAAAACGCCTTACTAGGATTAAATGCTGCTGAAATTGAAGAAATTTTCGAAGGCGTAGATACTTTTGATTTAAAAAAGGAGAGTCATGGTGATCAACTGAGCATCATAGATTTCCTTTCGCAAGAGACTGGAATATTACCTTCCAAAAGTGAGGCTCGAAGATCGGTGCAACAAAACTCTATCAGTATTAATCTCGAAAAGGTAGGATTGGATTACGAGATTTCTGCTAGTGATATTTTGCAGGAAAAGTACATTTTCGTACAAAAGGGAAAGAAGAATAAATACTTGGTGGTTGTTTCTTAGACGCGGATGAAAGAGACGCGGATTAAACGGATTTTCGGGATTTAAAGGATTCCGTAGGGGAACTTCCGTTTTGCCAAGTG
>CALFBW010000089.1 GCA_937951415.1 uncultured Chitinophagales bacterium
TTCAAAGTACTCCAAGAACCTAAGTCCATATGGATGGGCTCTCCCGTTTTTTGATGGACTTTATACGCTCTTTCGAATTCGGTCATCATGAGTGGCCAACCCTGCGGTACGGTGTAAGGGAAAAGTTTCCAGTTGGCTTTGAGTATTCCCCAATGCTCTTTCCAGGAATAGGGATCTTGCCCGTATTCACTAACCGCCTGATCGAGATCAATCTGCATATCGCTACGAATCGTTTCTGCCATCTTTCGCAGTTCTTCTCTGCTGAGCTCTTCAATGGGTTTGTCGGTCATTTTGTAAGGCTGATAGCGTTTCCCCATCACAAAGGTGAGTTTGGCTGGAAAGGCGAAATAAAAAACCCACGGCTGCAGGAATAGCCACGGCGTCATCATACCCAAGGGAAAGAATGGGATGCCGAAAAGTTGAACGAATTTGTTGACCCATTTTGATATGTAGCTGTAGGGGTTAATGTGCTCCCCGTTCACCGTAAGGATGCTCATTACATCCGTTTTGTATTTGATGCTGTTGTATATGAAAGAAGAAGAGAATCGTTGCAGTTGATACTTGTAATTATATCCTTTTCCTATGCCGGCAATTCCTTCCGGGTAAATCATTACATTGCTCCCTTGGTAATGCATCATGGTTTCAAAGTTCAAGAAAGAAGCATCCAAGGCGCCCACCTTTTTCCATAGATCCTTAACGAGAAAGGGATTCATGAGCTGTGACTTGCTCAGAATGGGAGCTACCAACGGGCGAATGGCATCTTGCCACTTTTGCTGAGATTCATCTAAAAAGCGAGCACACATGATCATTCCGTCCCAGGGAAAAGCCATTCCTGAGTGATTGCTAATGTAAATCAGCGGATGCTCTGGATTGTTTCGCTGAGGTAAGGGCTGAAAACCGATGGTTTTGGTGCGGAAATAGTAGGTACTAAGAAATCCTGCGATCTCTTTGGCCACCGCGATCGAATAGGCAGGATCAAAGTAGTCGTCATAAATCCACTGATTGTCCTCAATAGCAGTGCTTAAGGTGGATTCTGAAGGCGTTTCTTGCTTTTCCAAGGAGGAATTTTTGGCTGCTTTCTTCAGACTATTCTGAATTTCCGCAATCCTTCACAAGATAGAATGCTTCTGTCTTCAAGACAAGCCAAAGCGGTTTTTCAGCAATAGGGAAACTTGACTGATTTTATATTAAACGCTAGGGCACTTGTTGAATTCTAAGTAATATAGAGCTAGAGGATGATGACAGAATTGGAGATGTTGAAGAAGTATACCAGTAAAGCTTCGCGCTTTATGATGGTAGAGGATTGCCTCTTACACTATCGGGTAGAAGGAGCAGGGCAGCCCTTGCTTCTGTTACATGGGGCATTTTCATCCCTGCATACTTTTGATTCTTGGGCAAAAAAACTGAAGCAGGACTATCAAGTGATTCGCTTAGACCTTCCTGGTTTTGGTTTGTCTTCGGCTTTTCCCGATAAGATTTTGAGTATTGCCAAATTTCTAAAGCTGATTCGACGTTTTTTACAACGCTTGGAGCTTGACAAAGTGAGTTTGGTTGGTAGCTCTCTTGGCGGTTGGCTTTCCTGGGAATTCGCTTTAAAGTACAAAACGCAAGTAAACAATCTCGTACTGATTGGAGCGGCGGGTTTTGTTAAGACGGACAATATTCCCCTTCCCATAAAAATGATGCGCACGCCCTTTGTAGACAAAATTGTTCGCTATGCCGTTCGAAAACAAACGCTGGAAGTTTTTCTTAAAGAGGTCTTTGTGGATACTAGCAAAGTAACACCCAAGATGGTCGACCGCTATTTTGAGCTTTTTACCTACAAGGACAATCAGGCTTCCTTCTTTCGTTTGGTTAATTCCAATTTTAAAGATCGAACCAAGCGCTTGAAGGAAATTGAACATCCCACTTTGATTATATGGGGTGAGCAAGATAAATGGGTTCCTGTAGAGGACGCCTATGAGTTTCAGGAAAGAATTCCGAGGGCAGAGCTGGTCATTTATGAAGACTTGGGTCACCTTCCATTTGAAGAAGCTCCTTCCTCGACTTTGAAAGACTTAAAGGAGTTTCTTCAAATAAATGGTGCTTAATAAATTTGACTTTTTTATTGCCTAATAAAAATTAGAGCGCATCTCCTGAAATTGCCACGTCTCGTTCTTTCATTTCAATATCGTATTCTTCTAATTCTGCCAAAATTGGTTCATAAATTTCTGGATAAATAGGAATATGAACGCCGCGTAAACTTGTCTTTTCTTGCGCAATTAATTTTACCATCATCCCAGCAGGTAATCCTACCGTTTTGGCAATTGCTGTTTTTTCTTCGTCTTCCCCGAAGGCAAACATGTCCGCGATTCTTCTTTTGTGTTCCCCATTTAATTCATAATCCACTTCGTGCAACATGACGATCATGTCTCGATCACCTTTCTCTAGTTTCCATTTTTCAGCAAGTAAATCACACATTATTTGGGCGGGACTTCCCGCAGGGCTATTGATTGGGGTTTCCTTGAATAAATCCAAATATTCCAATTGCTGCATAATTGTGCTATCCAATGCGATCTGGAGGAAAGTAGCGGTTGCCTTCTTTAGATCATTGCCTTGAATATTTTTTAATGGTAAATACGAACGCAATAAGTCAGCGTAGGTTTTCCCTTGGGTTTCAATTTCATAAGTGTCATCCGTTAAGCCCAAACGAATAATGGCATCCCACGCATCGCAATAATCTTCTCGACGAATGGTACCGCGCATGAAATTTTCCACACCTTCCAAATGGTATTTTTCAAGGTATTTAACGGAGTCTCTATTGGGATAGATTTCGAATTTTCCTAAATCACCAATTTCTCTTTCTCGGTAGGAGGTAAAGAGGCGACTGTAGGGTACGTATTTATTCTTTCCTTTGTATAAATACATGCTGACGCCTTGCCCCGCTTTTACTACGTTCATCGGTGCCCAAGTAAATTTATAGTGCCAAGGATTGTTGTCATCTTCTGGGTGAATCAATGCGCCGGTGTAAGAATAGACGCCATTAATTTTTGCTCCTTGTCCTTTTAATTCGTTTAATATTTTCATCAGGCCTAAATGATCGATTCCTGGGTCTAGGCCAATCTCTCCCATAAATAGGAGATCTTTGTCACGAAAAGCTTGATCTAAGGCCTTTGATTCTGGAGCAACATAAGATGCTGTTACCAAATGTTTGCCGTTCTTTAAACAGGATTCAGCCACGATTTGATGAAAAAAAGCTGGTAAAAGGGAAGCTACTATGTCTGCCTTTTCTACTTCCGCCTGAACTTGCTCAGCATCTTTTACATTGAAAGCTACTGCTGTCCCTCGAGCATGTCCATCTACTCTATAAGCAGCCAAAGACTGATCTTGATCAGCTACTGTAACGTGCCAATCGTTTTCTTCTGCTTTTGATAATAAATAGCTGATTATGGCAGAAGCAGATTTGCCTGCTCCTAAGATTAATATCTTCTTCATTTTTATTTCTCTAAAATTGCTAAGGTCTAATCCGCCAAAAGATTTTCTATTTTATTTTCTAAATCTTTGACAAAATCTGAATATCCTGTAGTAGCCGGTCCGTTAAAGCCCGTGTGAATTTCACGGATCTTTTTATTTTTATCAATAATAATTGTAGTGGGAAAAGACATAATGTGATTTAGCATTGGGAATTTTTCTCCCGCTAATTTCTTGTTTGCCTTTCCGCCGAAAAGTATTCGATAGTCCATGTCGAAATGTTTGCGATACTTCTCTAGTAAAATTTTCGTCTTTTCGTCTAAGCGTTCCGCACGCTCAAAAGCTATGCCTATGATTTCTAAACCTTGAGAACGGTATTTTTTATACAGGTCTGCATAAAGCTCTGTTTCATCCATACAGTTTGGACACCAACTTCCAAAGATTTGAAGCATCACCACTTTCCCGTCTAAATCGGGATCGTTGAATGAAAGACTGTCGCCAGTTGCAATATCCTCAAACGAAAAATCGAATCTCTCATTTGGGTCTTTCAAGTAGGTCAATTTATAAGGATCTCCCAAACTTGCTTCTGGATTAAATACTGCCTCAAAAGGCTCTTTCCAATGAGTGCCGCTGAAAAAAGTCCCTTTTATTTTTTGCTTTGCAGTCACTTCTCCTTTGAATAGAAAGGCATGAGAACCGTCAAAAGTACTGAGCTCAAAATGTTTACCAGTAATAAATCCTTGCAGAAATCTGTAATCACCAGTTTCGGTTAAGAAAGTGCCCGAAAGTTTGTTGCCGTTTTGTTGGAATTCTCCAATGGCAGCATAGGCGTCATCGGTGTTTGGACTAAATGTAGTAGCCCATTTTCCAGTAATGTCTGCCCGACCTAGTGCATCCGTTTTCTTCTTCCAGCTAGTTCTCGCGAATTTTTCAGGAATGGCTTGTAGATTTTTGTCAAAGCCTACAAGTGCCATGTGGTATTCTCGATCAGTCTCTGGGTATTTATTCCATTTCCCGATTAGTTGCCCTTTTACAAGGTTTGCTTCGATTTGAGAATAAAAAACAGGAAGGGTAAAGGCGATAGTGTCCTCTTTCAAAAGATAATCTTGAATGTCGATTTTTTCTTTCCCATTTATTACTTGTAAAAGTTCGAGCTCATCATTGTAAGTTATTTGAAACTCTAAATGATCTTGTTCCGAAATTTCTAAGAAGCAGTCATATTGCCAATTCTGTGAAGACTTCATAGGCTTTTGGGGTACTTCTTTTTGTGCAAGGCTGCGTTCGGAAGGTTTGCAGGAAGTGAGTAATAGGAAAAGACCCAAGTGAAACAATAGGATTCTTAACACAATTCAAGGTTTAGGGTAACAAGGGCTAAGATATAAAATGTGTCGGCCTACTAGGAAGGAAAGTAGCTTTATAAAACATGAAAGCCGGGCCCCATTCGCCTCAGAGCCCGGCTTTCTGGCTTGTTCCATTTCTACGGTTGCAAAAGATCCAAAAAACAACGCCAAGAATGGTCTTGAGTATACACTCTAAGTATACAAGCATCACAAAGATTAATCTTGTCAATGAATAAAACAAGTTTTTTGGCAGTTTAGCGCAAAAAAACTCTGTGATGCCCATGAATAGTGGCTCTTGTGGCCAAGTTTTAACAATTCAAAGGCTTAAGCATTGGTTGTACTGTCTTCAATGCTGCGCACTACGTAGTAATTTCCTCGGTTTTCTAGAATTTCGATGGTGTTCCCTTTTTCGATGTATTCTCCACGGGTAATGGCATCATAAAGTCTGGTTTCAATCTCTATTTTCCCAGCGATCCTAAGGTCAGTTGCAGCCACTCCAATTTTACCGAGTAAATCGTCCGTGTCTTTTCCTTTGATGGAATAGCCTTCTTCGGCTTTTTGGGTGGTTTCTAAGGACATTCTTTGCATGGCGGGACTAGAGAGTAGGCTTCCTCCAAAAGCAAACATGAGCCCAATAGATATTAACATCGCAAGCATAACCCTGAGAAAGGCACCACTTAGCATGCTTCCGCCTGGTAAGCCAAATTCGAAAATGTCAAAGGATAGTTGACTAAAGGCCAAACCAGTGACCATGAATAGAATTCCTAGGATGCCGGCTACACCAAAGCCTGGTATGACAAAGACTTCGAGTGCTAGCAGGAGAATGCCTATGAAGAATAATAGGATTTCCCAGTTTTGTGCCATGCCTTCGATGTAATGAGGAGCGAAGTATAAGCTCGCAGCAACAATGCTGGCTAGTAGCGGGAAACCAATTCCTGGAGATTGTAATTCGAAATAAATGCCTGCGAACATAATCACCATTAATGCTCCCGTTAGGGCAGGGTGTAAGAGCCAATCCATCAATGAATCCATTCCTGTTTCTTGATATTCAGCAATATTTTCTTCTTCTAGATTCAAATGCTTAAAGAGCTCTTTAATGTCGCTGAATTGCCCTTCTGCATAGGCATTTTTTATTGCTTCATTTGTAGTAAAAGTCAAGGTTTTACCTTCTTCGATAATTCCTTCAATTTCGACTCGATCGTCGACCATTGCTTCAGCTATATCGGGATTTCGCCCTTGGCTTTCAGCGGTAGAGCGCATAGTTGCACGCATGTATGATTGATATTTATCGGGTGCCTGTTGGCCATCTTCAGAAACAACAGTTGCCGCTCCGATTTGAGAAGCCGGCGCCATGTAAATACTATCGCAGGATATGGAGATCAATGCTCCTGCAGATGCTGCATTGGTATTGATATAGACTACGCTTGTTGCTTTAGCATTCAAAAGCATTTGATGGATTCGATCGGCAACGTCTACTCTTCCGCCGTAGGTGTTCAATTCTACAATGACGTAATCGACCTCTCGAGATTCAGCCTCTGCGAGTGCTCGCCTGAATTTTCGTTCAGCAGCGTCAAATATTTCTCCATCCCATTTGAACACAAAGGCTTTTGCTTCGTCAGAAGAAGTAGAGGGCGATTCATTTTCGCTCGAATTTTTATTGCTTTCTTCTTCATTTGTTTGTGCAAAGGCAATTTCACCTGCCGAAAGCATAAGAAGAGAGAGGAAGCAGAATAAGATATAAATACGTTTCATGGATACTTGTGCTATCTTTATTGTCTATTCAGGCTTACAGGCCAGGTCGAGTAAACGATTAATAATATGAAATTTACTTGAAAACAAGATTTTATGCGCGCCAAGTTACTTGTTTTTGCCACCGCCTGCCTTTTTAATGGTTACAGCGGAGCTAGTATATCAGCCCAAGATAATTCAGACTTTGAAGTGGTTTGGAAAAAAATGATGGGCGATAATGAAGAAGATTATACCCGACACGTAGTTCGTAAGGGGGAAACATTGTTTGGATTGTCTCGAAAATACGGGGTGACCCTTGAGTGGACGAGAAACAACAATCCTTATACCCGAAAACGAACTTTGCAGATTGGGGATGTTCTTTTGTTTCCATCCAAAAGCATGCGGAAGGAGTTAGGACTTACTGATCCTCCAGAAAAGGTGAATCAGCGAAGTCGATATGATCGAAAAGAAGCACTCTTGCATGTTATAGATAGCAAGGAGACGCTCTATTCTATATCTAGGAGGTACGGAGTTACGGTAGACGAATTACTGGCAACAAATCCAGTGGTCGATCAAAACACTATTCACGTTTCGGATACTTTGATGATTCCTTTAAAGTTGCGGCAAAAGTCTGCCGATACTTCTATTAAGGATGCGGAGAATAACCCTACGATGACGGCCAACTTTACACATGTGGTTTCTTCAGGAGAGACCCTTTGGTCTCTTTCGCAAAAGTATGGGGTAGATGTAAAAACCGTAGTTGAAATGAATCCTGGGATAGTTTCGAACATCATTGGTTTGGGCGATACTCTTGCAATTTTGCCACAAGCGGAGATTGAGCAAATAAAAAGAGGGACTAAATCAGCTCCTGAATACACGGAGATTGTTCGAGAAACCAAGCAGCGTGCTGCAAAACGCGGAGTGCATATCGTTTCGGCGGGTGAGAGTATTTTCGGCATCGCGCAGCAATATGAGACAAGCTTAGAAGATCTGAGAAACTGGAATTATTTGGATTCTGATGAATTGGTTCCAGGACAGCGATTAATGGTGAAAGACATGCCTGTTTCCTTTTTTGACGAGGATACGCGAGTGGTAGTGGTGGAAGAAGAAATGATTCACGAAGCGGGTTCTTCTGAACCAGAAGGTAGAATTACAAAAGAAGTGGTGGTTCCAGACGGTGCTACGAAGGTGAGTGTTGTTGGTGTTGATGAAGAAAGTATTACCGTTTTCGATTTAGAAGAAGATGAGTTCAGAAATGCTCCAGGTAAACCAGTTGAAACAGCTGTGGTCAAAGAAGTAGTGTTTGAAGAAGTGCCTGATGTTGAGGTGATTTTTGAAGATGAACTGCCTGTGGAGGTGGAAGAATTGGAAGGTGATATTGTTCTGGAAGATGAAGTGGTAGAAGGCCGTTTTGTTTATGCAGAAGACTTTGATGAACCAGGAGATGCTGAACCAGAGCCGATTGTTCGTGCTGTTGAAGAAGCTTCAGATGAGCCTGTTTCGTTCTTCGATGAGCCTATTGACGCGGCTGCGGTTGAGCCTGCAGGGGAAATTTCAGTTGCTATTGAAGAAAAAGAAGCAAGCTTAGAAGAAGCGCTGGATGAGAACACACGGATGATTATCCATGATGTTGACTATAGCCAATTAAAGCCTATTTATCATATGGTGGAGTCGCATGAGACTTTGGAAATGATTTCTCGGCAATACAATCAGCAGGTATTAGTGTTGAAGGAATGGAATGAATTGCCAGAGGCTAGTTTGGATGGTCGACCACGTTTGGTCATCGGTTGGTATTTGCCGACAGGAGCTGAAGCGGCTAAAAGTTCAGGTTCAGTGACTCCAAAAGCCACTGCTATTTCTTTCCGTCAGCAATACTTGAATGCCAGTAACAATCAGTTGAAATTCAAAAAGGTTGCTAGTCGAGGAATTTGTACTTGGTTGAAAGACAACTCAAAGCACGACGAGAACTTGTACGTTTTGCACAAGGACGCGCCTAGGGAGTCGATTGTTAGAATTACCAATCCGCTGAATCGCAAAACGATTTATGCGAAAGTGATAGGGAAGTTGCCTGCAACTAGCTCGAATGATGGAATAAACATGAAGCTCAGTTTTGCAGTGGTGAAGAAACTGGGATTGCTCGATGATCGTTTTATGTTGGAATGGAACTACTATCAAAAGAGATAAATTTCGCCTTTTGATGAGACAAAAAACTACCTTTGCCTCATGATTTGCAATAACATACTTGAGACCATAGGTAAAACCCCACTGATTCGCCTAAATCGAATCGCTGAAGATATTCCTGCAACGGTATTAGCGAAAGTAGAATACTTTAATCCTGGTAATTCTATCAAGGATAGGATTGCCTTGAATTTGATTGAAGATGCAGAGCGTCGAGGCGTTTTGAAACCAGGAGGAACCATCATTGAAGGAACCAGTGGGAACACAGGTATGGGATTGGCTTTAGTTGGAATTGTAAAGGGTTACAAATGTATTTTTACGACCACTGATAAGCAGAGTAAAGAGAAGGTTGATATTTTACGGGCTATGGGTGCTGAGGTAATTGTGTGCCCAACAGCTGTTGAACCCGATGATCCGCGTTCTTATTATTCGGTGGCAGAAAAACTAGGAAGAGATACTCCGAATTCTTTCTATGTGAATCAGTATTTCAATTTAGCAAATCGTGAAGCGCACTACAAAAGTACTGGACCTGAAATTTGGGAACAAACGGAAGGTAAGATTACGCATCTTGTTGTTGGTGTAGGAACGGGAGGAACCATCTCTGGCGCAGGTCAATACTTGAAGGAGCAAAACAACGATATCAAATTAGTCGGTGTTGATACTTACGGTTCCATTTTGCAGCAATACCACGAGACGGGAACATTCGATCCTGCCGACATTCATGCTTACATTACCGAAGGAATTGGAGAAGATATTATTCCAGAAAATATCAATTTCGATATCATTGATCGGTTTGTTAAAATTACAGACAAAGACGGAGCAATATACACCAGAGAACTAGCAAAACAAGAAGGCTTATTTATTGGCAACTCTTGTGGTTCGGCAATGGCAGGCGTAAAAGCCATCAAAGACGATCTTACTGAAGATGATGTTGTAGTGGTGATTTTCCACGATCACGGAAGTCGTTATGTGGGAAAAATGTACAACGATGAATGGATGAAGGAAAAAGGCTTCATCGATTAGCAGGATATTAGGCCTTGTATAAGCCTTCCTTTATTTATTACTAATAAATGTTAGGTCAGAAGAAATAATGTCTTGTTTCTCTGAAAAACTCAGAGAGTTTGCGGCAGCTTCAAAGTCGAATTTTTTGCAGGCTCCAGACTGTCATTTGTAATCTATTCTTTGAACCTTAATTATGATTTTCCTCGATCATCTTGGTGGTAAAGTACATCTTCCTGAAGTTCCGAAGCGAATCGTTTCCTTGGTTCCTTCGCAAACCGAGTTGCTTTTTGACCTTGGACTTGATGCCGAAATCGTAGGCATTACCAAGTTTTGTGTTTTTCCAGAGGACTTAGTGCGTTCCAAAACGAAAGTAGGAGGGACTAAGAATGTGCATCTAGAACGGGTGCATGAATTGCAGCCAGATTTGATCATTGCTAATCAAGAGGAAAACACAAAAGAAGTCGTAGAAGCCTTGAAAAAGCACTTTCCAGTCTTTGTAAGTAGGGTTTCGACGGTAAACGAATCGTTAAAATTAATAGTGGATTTGGGTGCTATTTTAAATCGAAAAGAAGAGGCTTTAGATATTAGAAATAAAATTAAAGGGAAATTAGATAATGCAAAGAAGCTTGAGGGTCTTCGAGCTATGTATTTAATTTGGAAGAATCCGTGGATGTCTGTGGGTGGAGATACTTTTGTTTCCTCTATGATGTCGAGCGCTGGGATGGTGAATGTGTTGGCAGACCGTAAGCGCTACCCAAGCCTTACCTTAGAAGAAATGGCAGCGCTTAAGCCAGATTTATTACTTTTGTCTACTGAACCTTATCCATTTGCTGAAAAAGATTTGAAAGAATTGGAGGCAGTATTCCCTGGATGGAGGATCAAGATAATAGCAGGTGAGCTTTTTTCTTGGTATGGCAGTCGGATGTTAAATATACCTGACGACTGGTCGACAATTGTGGATGTATAAATGAAACAACTACTCTCATTCTTACTCATTCCTTTGTGTTTTCTTCCCATGTCAGCACAGGAATTTGAAGGAGTTATTAAATATCAGCTCAGCTTCGAGTCTCCGATAGACCAAATTTCTGAGCCTGATTATTATCAAAATTTGATAAAACAATACGGTTCTGAACAAACGATATATTACTCTGAGGGTAAATATGTATTGCGTCGAAATGATGCTTTAAATACTGTCATTATCTTTAATTCTTCCAAGAATAAATGCGTTCAACTTTGGGAAAAGGAGAGAGCATTCAGCTTAGTTGCAATTGGTGATCAAGAAGGCAGTATTGAAGATTTGGGCAGTTTGCGCAAAAAGGAAAGAATTCAAGGCCGTAAATGTAATGGACATCGTTTCCAGCACTCAGATGTGAGCGTAGAAGTGTTTTACGATCCTGATTTGGAAGTTCGTTCAGCTTATTTTGAAAATCACCGAAAGGATTTCTTAGATGCTCATATTGGTGTTGCAGAATCTCTACCACTTAAATGGACGTATAGTTTTCCTGATGGATTAATTATTACTTATGAAGCTGTAGTCATTCACCGACGTCAATTTAAGGAAAGCTACTTTGAAGTTCCTTCGAATTTCGAAATTCGGCAAGAGCCTATGTTGGTCGAAGTTGCAGATGAAGTATCTAAAGAAAGCGGCGAGTTAGAACTCACATTGGTCAGTGATGAAAATGCTTCTTATCCTCCAGATGAGCCTGTTATCCAGGAGATGGAAATACAGGCAGAAAAGAAAGTGGCTAAAGAACAAATTCTCGTCGAGAAGCATTTGAAAGAAGTTGAAGAGGAGGCAATAAAGGTTCTTGAAAAGTCGAAAGAAGATGTGCAGGAGATGGAGGAAAAGCCTTTTGTTGCAACACAAAAGTCTGCTGAAATGGAGCAGGATGAAATTCCAACAGCTTTTGTGGCAAAGGAAGCTTCGCTTTCCGAAAAGGTAGCGCCAGTAAAAAAGACAATGAGTCCTACTGCTAAGGCGCCTGTTCAGTTGCAGTTGACCGATTTGAAAGCTGAGGCCGTTCGAGAACATTTTACCGTAGAAATTCCGAAGTTCTTGTTAGAAGACGAAGACAAGCGAAATGCTTTGTCGAATGTTTACGAGAATCCTGAGTATGGAATGACTGTAGAAGTGGTGCAGGAGTCGAGAGAATTTTTGAATCGTATTGGATTTACAGATTACAATTTCGATGATCATTTATTATTTACTCAAGACAGAATAAGAAGATATCTCAGCAATGTTGAAGTAATGCACCGAGACGAGATTATTGTTGATGACTTAAGAATGCGACCAATGCACATTAGTGGCGATTTTGAAGATGGAACCCGTGTACACTTTGTTGTTGCGCTTTATGAAAGTGCTACCCACTTTTATCAAGTAAATGTTATTTCAACGGAAGATCGATTCGCTGTTAGTGAGGCTGTTTTGAAAAGAATTTCGACCAGCTTGAAGGAGAATTAGAAACTCGAATATA
>CALFBW010000090.1 GCA_937951415.1 uncultured Chitinophagales bacterium
ATGGGGATGAGCTTTTTCTTCTTCTTTATTTCTCCCAGCTCTTCCGTCAAATCTCCTCCTTTCAATAAAAGCCAACCGTTTGCCAAATTATTGTGATGTTCCTTCACGATGTGCTTGTCTGTCCATCGATAGATTTTCTGAAGTCGAGCTACGGCGCGGCAAACAACAAAATCACAGGAGTGATCGATCTGTTCCATTCTGCTCTGATAAGCCGCTGCATTGTCGAGACCGAGAGCGTCAATGACTTCTTGGACAACTTTGATTTTTTTTCCAATTGAGTCCACCATCAAAAAGCGCGACTTAGGAAAGAGGATGGCCAAAGGAATACCTGGAAAACCACCACCGGTTCCCACATCCAATACTTGCGTAAAGGGTTTGAAAGGACAGACTTTGGCAATGGCTAAACTGTGGAGCACATGTCGCAAATACAGTTCATCGATGTCTTTGCGACTAACAACATTGATTTGTTCGTTCCAGTAGGTGTACAATTCAGCAAGCGCTCCCAAATGAGAGCGCTGCTGTTCTGTTAAGTCTGGGAAATACTTTAGGATTTCTTCCATGAGGCTTTAAAACCCAAAAATGCGAAAGAAAGCTTAGTATTAGTAATTGTCTTTGCCGTTTTTCAAAATATTTGCTAATAATTGCTTCGCGCGAAAGAGTTGAGCCTTTACCGTTCCGATCGGAACATTCATTTCATCGGCAATTTCAAGGTAGGAATACTCCTGAAAGTAACGCAGCTCAATGAGCTGCCGATACTTATCTTTCAATTGCCCTGTGATCAAGCGAATCATTTCGGCTCGCTCTAGTTTCATTGCCCGCTCTTCGGGATCCATTTCTCCCGATTCGATTTCACGCACGTTCTCTTCTCCTTCACTTCCCTTATGAGGCTCGTCGAGCGAGAATGTTTGCAAACGCTTCTTGCGCGTAAAATCTATGGCGTTATTAATGGCAATCCGAAATAGCCAAGTACTAAAAGCGAAATCAGGACTGTATTTCTCTAACTTGTTGAACGCCTTTCCAAAAGCCTCAATTGTGAGGTCTTCTGCATCGTCGTTGTTTCTGACAAATTTCAAGATTACGTAGTACACTGAATCGCGGTAGCGATTAAGCAATTTGGTATATGCGCGTTGTTCACCAGCAAGTGCTGCTTTGATTAGCGTTAAATCATCAGACTTTCGAGTCTTCTTAGAACGAACTAAACCTATGTTTAGAGCCTTTTGGGCCAATATAGTGATCGGCTGTAGCGCTTCTTTCGATGCCGATGTATTGTTCTTAGCTGATTTATCGTTAACCATAGCCTTTGAAGTTGAGCTTGAGTCATCGCTCTTCAAACGCTTGCTATTAAATAAGTCCTTTGGTCCCGCAACCAAGCCTTTCTTCTTTTCTTCCCTAGTCTCCATTCCACTTCCTTTTAGCACTCGTCAGTACAGACGACGCATGCACCGCGTAATAATACACGAATAGCATATCCATGAGCCATACAGGGTAGTGGGCGGGAAACTGTAGGCTCCGTCTGATTGTACTGAAGTTGAGTAGTTGTACGATCAATTTTTGAGTCGCTAATAGAAGCGCAAATTTCAGTCCAAACCCTGTCAGTAGTATTACTAAAAGAGATATATAGAATAGGAAATGTGTTAAAGCATAGCACCCTAAAATTAGCTGATCTTTCAAACGATAGCGTTTTGCAGTGCTGTAATGTCTCTGCTTTTGTCTCCTCCAATCGCCCCATGTCTTTGGGGGCTCCGAGAAGGTCTGAGCTTCAAATTGTGTCAAGATTTTGGAAGAAGTCATTTTGCCTATCTTGTTGATAAACAGGTCATCATCACCTGATAATACATCCAAGTGTTCTTCGAATCCATTGGCCTCTAGGTAAGACTTCTTAGAGTAGCTGAGGTTTCTTCCTACACCCATGTAAGGCTTTCCTAGTAAGGCATGGGAGAGGTACTGAAGTGCAGTTAAAAATGTTTCAAATTGAATGAAGAAATTCAATACATATTTTTTCTTAGCATATTGCCCGATACCTAGTACGATTGTATCTTCTTCAACACACTGTTGTATGATTAATCGAATCCAATGAGAACTACCGGGTAAACAATCGGCATCAGTAAAAACCAAGCGATCAAATTTCGCCTCTTTGATGGCTCGATCAAGCGCCGTCTTTTTCCCAGGAAATTTATTATTGAAATTTTCTTTTATATGTATATATTTAATATTAAAATGCTTAATGCTTGCTTCTTGTAGTATTTCGTGACTCTCGTCGGTAGATCGATCGTTCACTATGATCAATTCCCAATCGCCTGGATAGTCTTGATCGGCCCAATGAGGAAGGTATCGCTTTAAGTTGTCTGCTTCATTTCTAGCAGCGATAATCACTGAAACTGCTGGCCATTTTTTGCTCTTAGAACGGTCGATAGCTACCTTGTCTTCATGTAGCCAGAGTTGGCCAAAAACGTACAAATGGTACAAGATTTGGAATACGGCCGAAAGGGTAAATATGACTAGAAATACAGCGCCCATAAAGTCTTGCCAATATAAATATTAATGCGGTGATAGATCAAATGACTTTAATAAGCCTTTGGGACAAGCAATTCGAGTAAATCCTCCTAATTTCGCAGGCGATATTATGAAGTTTGATTTACAACATACCGACCCAGCAAGTAGAGCACGCGCTGGATCAGTGACTACAGCCCACGGAGTTATTCCGACGCCTATTTTTATGCCCGTTGGTACCGCAGGAACGGTAAAGGGTATTCATCAAAAGGAAATCAAGGAGGTCATTGATGCCGAGATTATCTTAGGGAATACTTATCATCTGTATTTGCGACCAGGCTTAGGCTTGATTGAACAAGCAGGTGGACTTCATAAGTTCATCAATTGGGATGGGCCGATTTTAACTGATAGTGGAGGCTACCAGGTTTATAGCCTTTCAGACATTCGTAAAATCAAAGAAGAAGGGGTTCGTTTTCAGTCGCACATCGACGGCTCAAAGCACTTGTTTACACCGGAGAATGTGATGGACATTCAGCGCACGATCGGAGCAGACATTATTATGGCTTTCGATGAATGCACGCCTTATCCATGTGATTATCGCTATGCCAAGCGCTCTTTGGCCATGACACATAGATGGCTAAAGCGTTGCTGCAAGCGTTTTGATGAAACCGAAGGAAAGTACGGATATGAGCAAACCTTGTTTCCTATCGTTCAGGGAAGCACCTACACTGATTTGCGTAAACAGTCGGCAGAATTTGTGGCAGAACAAAATCGAGAAGGCAATGCCATTGGAGGCTTGTCGGTGGGAGAGCCCGCTGAAGAGATGTACGCGATGACGGAAGTAGTTACAGAGATTTTACCCAAAGACAAACCGCGCTATTTGATGGGAGTGGGAACACCTGTAAACATTCTAGAGTGCATTGCTTTGGGAATAGACATGTTCGACTGCGTGATGCCAACAAGGAATGCAAGAAATGGAATGCTGTTCACTAGTGAGGGTTTCATCAACATCAGAAATGCGAAATGGCAATACGACTTAAGTCCTATCGATATTAATTGTCCTGCATACACGAGTCAAACGCACAGTAAGGCTTATTTGAGACACCTTATTATTTCAAAAGAAATGCTAGGAGCTCAGATTGCAAGCTTGCACAATTTGTCCTTCTATTTGTGGTTGGTAAAGGAGGCACGTCGTCGAATTTTGGATGGTTCTTTTTATGATTGGAAGAATGTTATGGTGAAGAAGATGGCTACCCGTTTGTAATCAACGAGAAAAGAAACGAACTGAAAGTCCTCGACAAATATATCATCAAGAAGTTCCTCGGAACATTTTTCTTTACCATTGTACTCTTTGTTGCGGTGGTAGTGGTGGTGGACTTATCTGAAAAGATAGATGAGTTCCTCGAACATGAAGCTCCCTTGCGAGCCATTGTTTTTGATTACTACTTCAACTTTATTCCTTACATCGGATTCTTTCTAAGCCCGATCATTGTATTTGTGGCGGTTTTATTTTTCACTTCTCGATTGGCGGCTCGTTCAGAGATCGTCGCTATTCTTTCGAGCGGGACGAGTTTCTACAGAGTCCTGATGGTGCCTTATTTGATTTCAGCATCTGTTTTGGTGCTCTTGCAATTGGGAGCCAATCACTATTTGGTGCCTCAAGCCAACGAAGGGCGTCTAGAATTTACGAATCAGTACATTGGGAAGTTGTATAAAAATTCGGAGTGGCACATTCACATGCAACAAGATCCGAACACCTTCGTGTATTTCCGAAATTTTGTTCGAAAAGATAGTGTTGGAAGAGGCTTCGCTTTGGAGCGATTTGAAGGAAATGAAGTCAAGGAAAAACTAATGGCGGAAATGCTGGTTTGGAAGCCGGAGAGCCAACAATGGGAAATGCGTTATTTCCGACATCGAATAATAGACCGACTTGGAGAGAAACTTATCAAGGGAGAACGAACAGATACAACACTCGGATTTGTTCCTAGTGAGTTTGGGAAGAAGGTTTATCTGAAAGAAGCAATGACCACTCCCGTCCTGTCCAAATTTATTCGAGAAGGAAAACAGAAGGGAATCGGGAATTTGGAGTTTTTTGAGTTGGAAATGTATCAGCGAACAGCTATTCCCTTAGCGACATTTATTTTGACCATCTTAGCTTTTGCTTTGGCCTCTCGAAAAACCAGAGGTGGAACAGGCGTACACTTGGCCATTGGGGCAGCAATTTGTGGCTCTTACATTTTGATGATGCAAGTCAGTAACACTTTTAGTACAAATGCTAATTTGTCTCCATTAGTGGCCGTGATGATTCCCAACATAATTTATGGCATCTTAGCCCTTATTTTACTGCGCACAGCGCCAAAGTAAAGTCTAGCTTATTCTTATGGCAAACAAACTCACCGCTTCCACTTCTTCGGGTTTTTTTACGCATTTAGAACTACACTTTATTGTCTTGCTGTATGGCTTTACTGCCATTTTAGGAAAGCTGATTTCCATTGAAGCCATCGAGCTAGTCCTGTATAGAATGATCTTGGCTGCAGGCGCTATTGGTTTGTATTTTCTTTTCAAAGGTAAGAGCGAAAAGATGACCGCTCGAGATTTGGCCCTAACCATTTTTACTGGTGGAGTAGTAGCAGTACATTGGATTTTGTTTTTTGCAGCAGTCAAAGTCTCAAATGTGGCCGTAACCCTTGGCTGTATGGCGAGTGGTACCTTGTTCACGAGTATTCTCGAACCGATTCTAGAGAAACGTCGCCCCTATTTACTAGAGGTGATTCTAGGGCTGTTGGTCTTAGTTGGCTTGTACATCATTACCCAATTCGCCTTCCACTATTATTGGGGAATAGCTTTTGCACTCATTTCGGCTTTTTTAGCAGCGGTTTTTACTGTTCTTAATCGAGGACTTACCCAACGATACGACTCGCTACGGATTAGTTTTATCGAAATGTCTGCAGGTGCACTTTTTACAGGAGCATATATTTTGATTGCAGGCTTGCCTATTATTGGTCCAGGCAATCTCCCGATTAGCGATTATATCTGGATACCGATACTAGCTTTAATTTGCACGGCCTATGCCTTTGTGGCTACGGTTCGACTGATGAAAAAAATATCGGCCTTTACCGTAGCTTTAGTCATAAATTTGGAGCCCGTTTACGGAATCATCTTTGCCTATTTTCTTTTCCCAAAATCGGAAGAAATGAGCCTAGGATTTTACTTGGGAGCACTAATAATT
>CALFBW010000091.1 GCA_937951415.1 uncultured Chitinophagales bacterium
ATGTTGTTAATAAATAGCGGCAGCAACTTTTCTGGAAATTGGTGCGATCCGTAATTATTTGAACAATTTGAAATTTTGATCGGCAATCCGTAGGTGTGCCAGTAAGCGCGTACAATATGATCACTACTCGCCTTTGAAGCCGAATACGGTGATCGAGGATCGTAAGAAGTCGTTTCTTCAAAAAGACCAGTATCTCCTAAAGTTCCGTAAACTTCGTCCGTAGAAACATGATAGAAGATTTTACCTTCCATATCATCCGCCCAAACTTTTCTTGCAGCATTTAGCAAATTGCAAGTACCTATAATATTGGTTTGAATGAATTCTAAAGGGTTAGTGATCGAACGATCTACATGTGATTCTGCAGCAAGATGAATGACAGAATCAAATTTTTGCTCTTCAAATAACTGATTAATAAAATCTTGGTCAACAATGTCTCCTTTGATAAACTCATAGTTGCTTTTACCTTCAATGTCAGTAAGGTTTTCCAAATTGCCAGCATAAGTCAACTTGTCTAAATTAACGATGTGGTAACTCGGATATTTATCAACGAGCAGTCGAACCAGATGCGAGCCAATAAAGCCGGCTGCTCCAGTAACTAAAATTTTACGATCCATGGTGAATAGCAGTGTTTAAGGTGTGTAATAAGTAACGTTCGTGTTTGGTATTATTGTACGCTTAGCTTTGATCTATTGGTCTTCCTACACTTTCGTAATGAAAACCATGTGCAGCTGGTGTGTTTTTATCATAGATATTTCGACCGTCGAAGATCACGGGGGCATTCATTAGCGCCTTCATTTTTGGAAAATCTGGTGCCCTAAACTCTGTCCACTCTGTAACCATTACCAAAGCATCTGCGTCCGGTAAGCAACCATAAGGCTCCGTGGCAAATTCCACTTTATCGCCCATCACTTTTTTTGTGTTATCCATCGCTTCTTGATCATACGCGCATACGGTTGCCCCGTCATCAATAAAACGCTGTAACAGATAAAGCGCTGGCGCTTCCCTAATGTCGTCCGTTTTCGGTTTGAATGCCAATCCCCAAACAGCGATTTTCTTTCCTTTCAAATCTCCTTTAAAGTGTGCTTTTATTCTTTCATAAAAACGTTGTCTTTGCAAAGCATTTACATCTACAACTGCATTCAAAATTTGAAAGTTGTAGTCGTTCTCTTGACTCGTTTTGCATAAAGCCAGAACGTCCTTTGGAAAGCAGCTCCCTCCGTAACCGATACCAGCATACAAGAATTGCTTTCCGATTCTTCCATCAGAGCCCATTCCCATGCGGACTTCATCTACATCGGCTCCTAGAATATCACAGAGGTTCGCAATTTCATTCATGAAGGAGATACGAGTAGCCAAATAGCTGTTACTCGCATATTTTGTCATTTCCGAACTTCGCGTATTCATGTAATAAATAGGGTTCCCCTGTTTTACAAAAGGCGCATACAACTCACCCATGATCTTTTGAGCGCGTTCTGATTCTGTTCCTATGACTACCCGATCTGGCTTTAAGAAATCTCCAACAGCCGCTCCTTCCCTTAAAAATTCAGGATTAGAAACCACATCAAAATCAAGTGTGGTGTTAGTAGAAATAGCGGATTGCACACGATCAGCAGTGCCAACAGGAACGGTGCTTTTATTAACGATAAGCTTGTAAGCATCCATCTTTTGACCAATTTGCTCTGCCACACCCAAGACGTACTTAAGGTCTGCGCTTCCATCCTCTCCAGGGGGCGTCGGCAAAGCCAAGAAAATCACTTCTGCATGATCTAGACCATCTTGAAGATCGGTGCTAAACTGAATTCGATTCTTAGCGATATTTCTATCTAGGAGTTTTTTCAGACCTGGCTCAAAAATTGGGACTTCTCCATTTTGCAGCTTCTTCACTTTTGCTTCATCGATATCGATGCAAATAACATCATTACCCATTTCGGCAAAACAAGTACCACTAACCAGGCCAACATAGCCAGTTCCTACGATTGCAAGTTTCATTTATTGCTTCTAGTATTCCTCAAAACTTTACGAAGAAGCAAGTGAAAACATCCTGCTAATTCGGGGGCAAAAGTAAGCTAAAACCACGATTAATAGTTGGCAATCAAAAGCTACAGGACTTCAAAAGCTCTCTTCAAATCGTTGATTAAGAACTCCGGCTCTTCCAATCCAATTGAAATTCGAACTAGATTCCAAGGTAAATCATTGTCTTTGTAGTTTTCAGCATCATCTAATCCACATAGCGGAAAAATAAGTGATTCATAACCTCCCCAAGAACAAGCCAGTATAAAGCCTTCCAAGGCATCACAAAACTTGTCTACCTCATCCCTATTCTCAACGGCCAATTCAATAGAAAAGAGTCCTGATCCTCCTAGCATTTGTTTTTTCGCCAATTGAAATTGTGGAAAATCTCTATCTAGTGGATAATAGATCTTCGCTATTTTGGGGTGATCTTTCAAAAATGATACAACGGCTTGCGTGGTCTTTTGCACTTTCTCCATCCGAATGGCTAAGGTTCGCAAGCTACGAATCAATAGGGCTGCATCATGGGGCGAGATAATGGCACCAAAAGTCATAAACTCTTCATGGAATATCTTCTTCACGATCTTATTGGAAGCGCACAAGACTCCCGCTACTAGATCACTGTGTCCTGCCAAATATTTAGTAGCAGAGTGTATCACAATGTCACAGCCTAAGTCAATGGGTTTTTGCAGAAGCGGCGAAGCCCAACTGTTATCAATTATTGTTATCAGCTTATTGGCTTTCGCCAACTGGCAAACCGCCGCAATGTCTTGCATTTCAAAAGTTAAAGAGTTGGGGCTTTCTAGATAGATCACCTTTGTGTTCTCTTTTATTGCTAGTTCAAAGTTCTGTACTTCTGTGCCATCAATAAAAGTAGTTTCCACTCCAAAACGGGGTAAAGTATTACTTAAAAGTTTGCTAGTCCAGCTGTAGGGTTTTCGAACTGCGACTACGTGATCGCCTTGGTTGACTTGCGACATAAAAGCAGCTGCCGCCGCTGCCGAGCCGCTACCGAATACTAGGGCATTTTCAGCTCCTTCCAATGCCGCTACCTTTCTCCTTAATGTATCAATAGTAGGATTGCTTCCTCTAGTATAGAAGGAGTTGTTCATTTCATCCTTTATCGCCGATCTCATCGCGGCTACATTCTCAAAGGTGAAATTACTTGTTTGAAAAATCGGTGGAGCAACCGCGTATTTATAGTTTTCGCGATCTTCTCCTAAGTGGTTAAAGATAAAAGATGGGTCCATTGAGCTAAAATAAGCAAACTCGATGCTTAGATCAGCTTTTCATCCCGTTCATTTCTACTTATGCTTCCACGGGAGTAGCATTTATTGCTTCTACAGAAAGTACCTCAGGAACTGCGGCTTTTATGCTCTCTTCGACACCTGCCTTCATGGTCATGTAACTCATTGGACAAGTTACACAATTGCCCAAAAGACGCACTTGCAGCACAAAATCTTCTGTGAGATCTACTACTTCAATGTTTCCACCATCATCAATCAAGTAAGGACGCAAACTATCAAGCGCTTTTTCACTGCGCGCAATTATGTCTTTTTTATTCATTCAACTACTAAATTACTACAAATGCTAAGCATTCATTTCAATGGTGCTGGTCTTTTCTTGTTCAGCATTGCGAATAGCCACATAACGGGCAACCATATGCGCTAAATCCCTAAAGTGTTGGCCTGCTAGTTCATTTTCTGAAAGCGCCACTGGGCTTCCTTGATCGGCATGCTCTCCTACTTTGGCTACAATCGGAATTTGACCCAATAATGGCATGTCTAATTCCTTTGCTAATTTTTCTCCACCCTTTTCACCGAACAGGTAATATTTATTTTCTGGCAGTTCTGCCGGCGTAAACCAAGCCATGTTTTCTACGACTCCCAAGATGGGAACATTGATTTGCGGCAAACGGAACATTCCAATTGCTTTTTTTACATCTAGAATCGACAATTCCTGTGGAGTAGTGACAATCAGAGAAGCCGTGACTGGCACTGTTTGCATCAAACTCAAATGCACGTCTCCTGTTCCTGGAGGTAAATCGAAAATCATGTAGTCCAAGTCTCCCCAATCACATTCTGTTACGAATTGCTTTAAGGCACTACTTACCATGGGACCTCTCCAAACCACAGCTTGATCGTCATTGACTAAAAAGCCAATCGACAACAATTTGACTCCGTGCTTTTCTAAAGGTTGAATATAGTGTTTCCCATCTCGTTCTACTACTCCTGGTCGTTCCCCTTTGATTCCAAACATCAAAGGAATTGAGGGACCGTAAATATCAGCATCAATTAAGCCGACTCGCGCACCTGTTTGAGCAAGAGAAACGGCAAGATTTACGGCAATGGTAGATTTTCCTACTCCACCTTTACCCGAAGCAACCGCTATTATGTTTCTTACTCCTGGTAAGACAGGGCCCGCATCTCTTGAGCTACTCACATTTGAAGTCATGTTGACTGTCACCTCTAGGGAATCGCTGACCATCATGTGAATTGCATTAATGCAATCCTTGCGAATCT
>CALFBW010000092.1 GCA_937951415.1 uncultured Chitinophagales bacterium
CTTTGATGGAGTTTCTTATGGAGGTTTCTTGGCCTACGATGATCAAAACAATCGCTCGTATTTAACAACAGCATTAATAAATGAAACACAGCCTGGTCAACAATACTGTGTGAGCATGAAGGTGTTTTTGGCAGACAGTAGCGGTAAATCTATTGATAAAATTGGAGCATTTTTCTCTCCCGGAACAGACCTACCTGATGTACCAGTTCCACAAGTAGTGAATGAAACCACAGACATTATTTTCCAAGAAGGCTGGCAAACGGTAAATCAACTCTTCACGCCTCAAGTAGCTTATCAGTACATTACTATCGGTAATTTCTATGCGAATGGTCATCCAGAGCTGAATGTTCTCAATCTCCCTAATGCAGAAAACGACACCGCTTATTACTATATTGATCAAGTCATTGTATCGCCCGTTGAAATCGAAATCATAGGTGACAATGAATTATGTCAAGGGGAAAGCACTGATTTGGAAGTTATCACGAATCTCTGTGAACATAAATGGACAAGCACAGACGATCCATTTACAGTTTTAAGCACAGAAACCATGTTGACGGTAAGTCCTGATTCTACCACCACATATATTTATACCGGAAGTAATGATTTATGCGATGGTGTGAATTTCCAATACACGATCGCGGTTTTTGATCAACCCAATCTAGGAGGCGATCAAGTAGTTTGTCCAAACTCCCAAGTAAACCTATCTGCGAATACAGAAGCACTCTCCTACAGTTGGATGCCTGCTGATCTTTTCGATGATCCTAACGCAGCTACACAGTCGATCCTAATTTCAGAAAGCACTACCATCAGCGTAGAAGTTTCCTATGGAAATCCATCGCTTTGCCCAACTACTGATGAAATTACCATATCAGTGACCGACGATGTATACAGTGCTGGAGGCGATGCTTCTATTTGTGCAGGAGAATCGGTTCCCTTGTTTGCCAACGGAGGTACAGATTATGAGTGGTCGCCCGGAACGAGTCTCGATAATGATGAAAGTGACACACCAGTTGCAACTCCGTTAACTACGACCACTTACACCGTTGAAATTTACGATGAAGATCTAGACTGTACAGTAATCGAGCAAGTAACAGTTACAGTACTTACCTGTGATATTGGCGGTCCGGAATGGGTAGACGAAGAAGGCGAAAGCTTGGAGAGCTTTTGTGTAGATGGGGTTTTTGGCCAAGATTTAGAAATTGAGATCCCTGACTTCACAGACCCAGATTCACCTGACGAAGAATTCGATTTTAGCTTGATTCAACCAACAGCTGGAACGATTTCATTTACTGGAAATGACGCTTTAATGTACGAACCCAATATTTCCACTGCTGGCATCGACAGTTTTCAGCTGGTCATTTGTGATGAGTCTTTCCCAGTAGAATGTGATACTGTGAGTATTTGCATTGACATTCCTAACACCGCACCTTATTTCGAGGATGCAGATACTTTATACTTCACGATTTTTCAAGATTCGGCTTTTGTCGATTGCCCCGACATTATAGATCTCGAAGATAACTTGATCGATTCACTGGTTTGGGTGACTGAACCGAATTTTGGACAGCCTTCTGTAGTCAATAACTCTTGCTTGCAATACTGGTCGAATGATGACTATCTAGGACTAGATTCTCTTGTTCTTGCGGCTTGTGACGAAGAAGGTTTATGTGATACACTTTGGGTATACATCGAAGTATTGGATTGGAATTTCCCTCCAGAAGCAACTGACATTTCAGTAAGTGTTCTAGAAAATGACACCACCAAAATCTATTTCGAATACGATGATCCTGACTTGCCAGAAGACGATTTAAGCGTTGAAATTTGCGATGAATATCCGCTCAATGGAGAAATCATCAGCCTAGAAGATAATTGCCTAGAGTACCTCCCAGATCCTGATTATTTGGGACCAGATACCATTAATTTGAAAATCTGCGATGGCTTAGATATGTGCGATACTTTGACCATTTTTATTAACGTCTTCGAAGAAGTTCAAGCTGTTGATGATTCTTATTGTGTACAAACGAACATCTCTAATGATTTGGCCGTCACGGAAAATGATATTCCGAGCTTACCTGACACCCTATATTTATTGCAAGAACCACAGCATGGAATCATTATATCTAATGACGAAGATTTTACTTTTGTTCCAGAAACCAATTACGTAGGTATCGACTCTTTCACTTACATTATTTGCGCTGGTCAAGACTGTGATACGGCCAATGTAAGTTTAGAGATCGGCAATTTCTTTGAAGCAATAAATGATACCGTAACCGCATTCTCAGGAAGTCTTGCGAACTACGAAGTTCTAGAAAATGATCTTTACCCGGATGTTGAGCTATTGAGTATCGTTTTGATTCAAGAGCCAATGTTTGGAGAGGCACAAGCAAACGATAACTTTACCATCAATTACTTGCCAGAAGCCGCTTACGAAGGAAATGACACCATTGTCTATCAATTGTGTTATCAAGGCAAAGGGTGCAGCAGTGCGACAGTTTTTATCACTGTTGAAGATGAATCAATGAACGCCGAGGATGATTTCGTCACAGTCGGAAACACCAGTGAAATTTCTATTTCAGTATTAGACAATGATGAATTTGCAGGAGAAGTCGATCTAAAAATTGTAGTGCCACCAAATCACGGAACTGCTGAAATAATTGAAGGAGAAGTATTCTATAATCCAGACAATGGCTTTGTTGGTGTGGACAGCCTTCAGTACGCCATTTGTAATCAAGACGGTGCTATTGAAACTGCTTGGGTGTATATTACGGTAACAG
The DNA here is from genome assembly GCA_937951415.1 of uncultured Chitinophagales bacterium. Classification (GTDB taxonomy): domain Bacteria; phylum Bacteroidota; class Bacteroidia; order Chitinophagales; family UBA2359; genus CALFBW01. The sequence goes on from CALFBW010000092.1 coordinate 2,772, forward strand.
AAACCAATTGTTCATGGGATGGAACTGGCGCAGTAGCAATTGACATTCCAGGAGGAATTACTCCAAACAATGATGGCAAAAACGATCAATGGGCCATCAATGATCTTGTAAGCTGCGAGCAACTATTAGATAATGAAGTAATCATCTTCAATCGATACGGAAATAAAGTTTTTGAGACCGTGAATTACGGATCAAATACTTGGTGGAACGGAACCTGGGATGGGAATGACCTTCCTGCTGGAACCTATTTCTATGTAATCTATTTCAATTCTGTAGAAGAAGAACATAGAATAGCTCGAGGCCCAATCGAATTGTGGCGATAAACGCTGGGGCGCTCATTGTTGGGTGGACCTTGGGGAAGATCATGAATCTGTTTTGCGGTGTTTGCTTTGGAGAGTGAAGAGGTAGATGCGAACTTGTAGGTGTCGTAGGGCTTATTAGCCTATCCAATCATTTTCGAGCCCAGCTTGAATATCGTTTATTACTAGCCGCTCCTATTCCTCACATTTTTTGTCTTGAACAGGATTTATAAGATTGAAAAGATGCACAAGATGTTCCTTGCTAATATTTACTTCCTAGTGAAATTGCTGGCCTATCCAATCATTTTCGTAGCCCAGCTTGAATATCCCTCAAAATCGATAGAATGGATAGACACTCAGATCCTGCGCCAACCAGTTATTCTGGTAAATTCAGTTCTTTCTTAAGTAGGTTTCCGGCCTTGTACCAGTATTCCTTTCGAAGAACACCTGTTTCATCCCAGACATTAACTTTTCCATCAAGCGCGCCATTTTTCCATTGGCGCTCTGTCCATTGCTGGCCGTTTTCGTACCAAGAATTCCAAGTTCCAACTTTGACCCCTTTGCTGTAATGGTATTCGTATTTCCGTTGCCCTGATTGGTAAAATTCTTCGTACAAACCCTCTTCCTTTCCATCAATATTACTGCCTTTCGTGGAGGGCTTACCATTCGAGTGAAATAGCGTGTAAGCACCATTCTTTCGACCTTCTTGGTACTCTTGCTCTGAACTTACTTTCCCATCTTTGAAATAACTTTTGGCCACTCCGGTGAACGATTTGCCATCAATTTGAGCAATTTGAACACCATTAACCGTTTCCATCTGTAGGTCTGAAACCTTTACACTGGCTGGAGCGTTCTCACAGGAGCTGAGCAACAGTAATGAGACAAGGCAAAAAACGAGGTAAATAGGTGTTAATAGTGATTTCATGAGTCTTAGCGTTTATTCTTAATAAATAAGACATTAATCCTTTAAAGACAACGTTACTCTAAACAGCAACACATCATCTTAAGTTTGAACGGGGCAGCTTGTTTTGATAAGAGATGTTACTTTTGCAGCCCGATGTCTCTTTTATTACTAGTAAAAATAGTAAAGCTTCCAAGATTGGAAGCAGACTCGCAAGCAAATCAATTGGAATAAATGATCCTCGAAAGCATATTAGCCTTATCCCTACCTTCAACGGGTGGTCTTTGGATGGCTGCTCAAGTCCTTACCAGTCTTAGCCTTCTCGTCTTCGTGCATGAGTTGGGGCACTTCTTGGCGGCCAAGTACTTCGGTATGAAAGTCGACAAGTTTTACATTTTCTTCGATGCTTGGGGCAAAAAGCTCTGGAGTAAGAAAATTGGTGAAACCGAATACGGCATTGGTTGGCTACCCTTGGGTGGTTACGTGAAGATCGCGGGAATGATCGACGAGTCGATGGACAAAGATGCCATGAAAGGCGAACCTGAAGAGTGGGAGTTCCGTTCTAAGCCCGCTTGGCAACGCTTTATAGTCATGATTGGTGGAATTGTGATGAACCTAATCGTAGGTTACCTCATTTTTGTGATGTTCTTCGCTTATTTCCAAGGCGATTATTTGGCAGCTGATCAATTGAAAGACGGCATGAAAGTCCATGAAATGGGTGAAAAATACGGCCTTCAAGATCACGATGTCATCACAGAAGTTAATGGCAGAAAAATCGATAGATGGACCGACGCTTTAGGCCAAGAAGCAGTTTTCGGAAGCACTTTGACGGTACAACGAGGAGCTGAAACGGTGCAAGTGGCTATACCTGACACCGCTTTTTCACTGCGTCAAAGTGGGTATGAGATTGCCACACCTTATTGGGCAGATGTGAAAGTAGGTCAAGTAAGGCCAGCATCACAAGCAGAAGCTTGCGGATTAAAGGATGGAGACCTCATCAAAAAATTAAACGGAAAAGAGATTCCCAACTTTTGGGAGTTTCAAGAACTAAAAGGCAAAGAAGAAGGCGTAAGTCTACAATTAGAAGTGGAACGTGATGGCAAAAGAATGAACATTTCTTGTGTCACTGATACTGCGGGACTAATTGGATTCGCACCATCCTTTAGCTATCGCGGCCACAATGGCTTTAAAGACTACAGCTGGGGCGAAATCAGCAAGTATGCTTGGCAAGACGGAGTAAACGCTATTTACTATAATGCAAAAGCTTTCGGGATGATGTTTATGGGTAAACTGAACCCTGTTGAAAGCCTCCAGAGCCCTATTGGTATTGCCAAAATTTTTGGAGCTGAATGGCAATGGGATCGCTTTTGGTACTTGACAGGTTTGATCTCCTTTATTTTGGCTTTCATGAACATCCTGCCGATTCCTGCATTAGATGGAGGACACATGTTGTTCATCTTGATTGAAGTGATCATTGGCCGTCGCTTAAGTGATGAATTCCTTGAAAGGGCACAAGTGCTAGGAATGCTAATACTTCTGCCCCTAATGTTCTTTATTCTGGCAAAAGATGCTTGGTTCGACATTATTAAACCCATATTGGGCCTTTAGCCTTGATAATAAACAAAAATTAGAGCCGCTTTCTTGATGAGACAGCGGCTTTGTTTTTTGATTCAGTGAATAAATAAGTCAGAAAGATCAGCAGAAACAAAAACACTCAACTTAACTGAGCGGACTTCTGTATTTTTGGTTCATAAAAAAGCAATCCTATCCAAAAGCGCATCGCCATATTAGGTTCTACAGGTTCTATAGGTACACAAGCCTTAGAAGTCATTGCAGAACAAAGAGAGCATTTCGAAGTCACGGTTTTAACAGCAGGTCGTAATGTTGACTTACTGGCCCAACAGGCTCTCCTGTTTCAGCCAAAAGTGGTGGTCATAGCCGACGAATCATTAAGCCCTACACTAAAGCAGCACCTTTCGGGAACAGTCATTGAAGTTCGTTCAGGAGCAGAGGCACTTTGCGAAGTGGTAGAAATGGATTGCGTGGACATGGTATTGACGGCTTTGGTGGGTTATGCCGGCCTAGAACCAACCATGTGCGCAATTGCAGCGAAAAAGGACATTGCCCTCGCCAATAAGGAAACACTGGTAGTTGCAGGTGAATTGGTTACATCTGCCTTGGTCGAACACGGAGTCAAAATGTATCCTGTCGATTCAGAACATTCTGCCATTTTTCAATGCCTGACAGGAGAAGCTGAAAACCCGATCGAAAAAATCATGCTGACGGCTTCTGGTGGCCCCTTTCGTGGGAAGGATCGAAGCTTTTTAGCCAACATAAAAAAAGAGCAAGCACTTAAGCATCCGAATTGGGAAATGGGCGCAAAAATCACCATCGATTCCGCGAGTCTCATGAACAAAGGCTTAGAGGTAATTGAGGCGAAATGGTTGTTTGATTTACGCAATGACCAAATTGATGTAGTAGTACATCCGCAGTCCATCATTCACTCACTGGTGCAGTTTGAAGATGGTTCTATAAAAGCGCAATTGGGTTTACCCGACATGAAACTGCCCATTCTTTATGCGATGGCTTATCCCAAAAGATTACCGGCTAAATTTCCTAGATTTTCCTTTTGGGATTACCCAGCATTGAACTTTGAAAAGGCCAACACTGAAGTGTTTAGAAATTTGCAATTGGCCTTTGATGCCCTAGAAAAAGCAGGCAATATGCCATGTATTCTCAATGCTGCTAATGAAGTGGCAGTGGCTGCTTTTTTGAAGGATAAAATAGGCTTCCTTGAAATGTCAGATTTGATCATTGATGCTATGGCCAAAGCCGCATTTATTGATAAGCCTTCTTTGCAAGATTATCGAGAAACTGACGCGGAAACTCGTCGTATTGCACAAGCATTTTTACAGACAACAGCCTAGTTAACCGAAACAAGGAGAGTACAGATGTACAAGAACATTTATTTATTAATAAATAAAACAGCAATCCTTTTAGGGCTGGTAGGTTTTTTATGTTCAAATTTATTCCTCATTGCTCAAACTGAATTGCCAGCTCCCC
>CALFBW010000093.1 GCA_937951415.1 uncultured Chitinophagales bacterium
AAACAAATAACGCCCGCTTGCAGATTAAATATTCGCTCAAAGAGCGGGGAGAAATGCGCCTTCAAATTTTGACCGAAGGGGGACATGCTATTCGGAATCTAGAAGCGACTTTCAAGGAGGCAGGTAGCTATACGTTCGAGATGAATCCATTTCAATTAAACCTCCCTCCTGGGGATTATATGTACCGTTTGGATTTTGCAGGAAAACGGTATCAGCGGGCTTTGAAACTATGATTTACACCTTAAGACCTGGCTATAATTTTCAATAATCTATTCAATTTAGCACCAACAATCCACTCTTCCGATTTGCATTTAAAATGTATTTAAATTATCGTTTATCGTTACCTGTAAATCTTTTCGCAACTTCGCTTGTTCAGCATAGTTAATCCATGATTTAACAACAATATTTATTTCTTCAATAATTTTTTCTCCTTTCTTGATATTGTTTTCGAAAGCGATTTTCAAGAGATCTTTCTTATCTATCTCAAGTCTTTTTCCATTTACGCTTAAGGTTTGTTTACTAACCCAATGATTATTGGGATTAAAGGAGTAACACAAATCATAAGCAGGTGCTAAATTCCAATTTTTGTTTTTCTTTAAAATAAAAGAAAAGTTTTTTGTGTGGTCATCATAATTGGTAGCAAGTACATTAAACACCATTCTTCGAAACATTTGCTCAGCTTCTGGGTAAGTTAACTTCAACATCCGCATTGTTTGAAAAACCTGTTCATAGCTATAACCATACATGTCATTAAAATCGTAATGCTGTAAGCCACAAAGAGATTGGATGTGATGTTTAAGATTCCCTGTTCGATCAAAACGTTTAGTCATGAAATGTGCTCTTCCATTTTCTTCCAAAAGTTGACAATCACTCATTTCGATTCCGCAATCAATCGCCATCAAATAATAAGCATATTCTACACGCCCCCAGCCAGAGCTCTCTCCAAATTGAACACCACTAACTCCGTCTAACTTTAACAACCAATGATCAAAGCCACTTGGCACTGCACCTTGTCCAGATATCACTTCTTTTGTATCTTGACTAAATCCAATAACTGCTTTGGGACGAGCACCACCAGCCGAAGTTCCAATTTTTAATATTTCCATCATCGCCTTTTCCTCTCCCACCTGAAGATTAGTAGAAAAAGCTTTTCTTTCATTAAGCATCATCTTTGCCACTTCAACTAAACTATCCAATTCTACTGAGAAATTTTCTCTACCAATTCTTTTTTGTGCTGGTTCAAACTCTAATGCTCCCATTCCTCTAGTACCAATAAAACAAAGTTTTTCTACTGGATTCATACTATTTTCAGAACGACCTTGTTTGGCTAACCAAGCATCAATTAGTCTGTTTCCATATTTGTCGGGTAAAGCGTCAGACAAAAGCCCCGGCAAACCCTTGAAAGTGTCCTCTGTTTCATTGCGCCCTTTTCTCAGTTCTGGAAAACTATAAATTCGGTCAGCTTGATGCAACGGCATTTTGATAGGAGCTAAATCCCAAGCATTATCGATAAATTTTGAGTCATACTGAAAATATCCCAATTGCTGCGATTCGTCCCAACGAACTGCCCCTACAAATTCACCCCATATTTTCACCTCAGCAACATCTACCATTCTAAACCTTCTTTGTTATCTTGATCTTTTTTCTGTGGGGAAGCTTGCTTTCTCTTCTTCTTTTTCAACTTTGCATACTCAATAGGACTTATTTGATCATCCACCTTAAACACCTGCATAACATACAAGAGGTCAAGGACTCTCATGACTTGGATAAGGCTATCGATCCTCACATTATTCCCTCGCTCTAAGAGGCTCAAAGTAGAACGACTTACTCCCGCTGCGCTCGCAACTTGACTTTGCGATTTATTCTGCTTCAAACGATGAGATTGTATAAATTCCCCAAAGACTTCCATCAATGACTTATCAGACATTGCCCTCCAATCCATGTATGATTTATCATTCATAAATTACATTTTTACTACTCTTTGTTTATTATTTCATACAAATATGGATCAAAATAACAAATCCCACTAATTTGAATGACAAACCAGACAAAATAATGCAAAAAAAATACATTTGAATGACTTACCAGACAATATGACTATCCTAAATTAAACGATCTACTCCAATCCCACTTTCAGCATCCTAATCAATTGATGGGACTCGTCAAACTTCAAAAAAGGATACTCCACTTTACTAAGAAATAGACCGTTGGGATATGCGGGTTGTTTGAATTTCGTCGCTACTTCCTGTTTTAGAATCTGCTCAAAAACCTCTAGAGACAATACACCGGTACCGACCTTTAAGAGAAAAGAAAAACAGTATCGAACCATGCCTCGAAGGAAACGATTACTAGTAATAGTGAAACGCAATCGCCCCTGCTCTTCATTAACAAATACTTCGCAATTGGTAATGTTGCAATAAGAATTTTTGTATAAATCTGGTTGTTTACACAAGGCTCGAAAATCGCTCGTGTTTCCAATCAAACTCGCAGCCTTTTGCATTAACTCGAAATCCAAATCGAGATCATCGTAATAAGAACTATGGCGAAGGAGCACGGGATCTTTTTTCCAATGAATAAAATAATCATAAGTACGAGCTAAAGCATCGTATCGACAATGCCTATTTTCATTTACTTGAAAAACCTCAAAGACAGCAATCTCGTCGGGTAAGTTTTTATTTAATCTATATTTCAAATCAAATTGCGGGGCTTTTTCCAGATTTATTTGAATCACATATTGACTGGCATGAACACCAGCATCCGTTCGTCCACAACCATAAACCGTTAGCTCCCGCTTAAAGACCTTGGAAATCGTTTGCTCGATCACCTCTTGAACGGTATTTCGCGTACTTTTTTGTTTTTGCCACCCGCTGTAGCACGTTCCATCAAATCCTATGTGTAAGAAATACCGCATGATTTATTGATTAAATTCCAAAGCCTTACTTCTTACTTAAGATTTTTAGTCTCGTATTAAAATGAATAATGTACCCATTTTTTGCCTTATTATTCAAAAATGATCTCTTTATCAAAGAATAAACATCAGCTCGATGATTTAGAAAGGTAGCATAAATTTTCATAACTCGACTTTCCTTTATACCAATAGCTTTTCCGAATTTTAAGAAATCCTTCCGAGTAGGATTTTGAACTGAACCATCATCAAACAAACCCTTTTTAAAAGCAAAAACGGTATCTGAAACATGAAGACGAGTATTTAGCAAATCGTAGGCAGGACTTAATATATAGTCTCCTTGTTCCGTTTCGAGTAAAGAAAAATTTTTCAAATGCGCATCGCCATTGGAAAACAAAAAATTGAATAGAATTAGCTTATAAAACTTTTCAATTTCAATTTGATAAGCACCTACGTATTTCTGAATTATCACCGCTAACTCCTGATAACTCATGTCACCGTACTTATAATTACTTCCATCAAAATCTCTAGACCTTCCTGCCAAGCTAGCAAAATCTTCTTTAGCCCATTTCAAGCCATCTTCCCGAACATCAAAACGTTTAGTAATATACGCTTGCTCACCTGTTTGAAAAAATATCAACGCATTGGCAGCTGTTTTGATTCCATAAATTTGTTGCGCAATTTGCATCGTCAAGTGCTCATTGGCTGGCACTTGATCTACAAGTTTTAGATCTCTCGGAATTGGCTTCAAAATATACCTACCTTGTTCACTTTGCCTGGTCAATCTAAGTTTATTCTTTTCCAGCGTCAGTGATAACTTTTCTTGGACACCAGAAATGGAGATTCGACTTCTATTTTCCAAAAACTTCTCTTGATCTTCCTCTGAAAAATTTGGATGTTTATAAGGCAAAACATGATCTACTTTTTTATTGTAAAACACCTTTCTTCGACAACTCGGGGAGTAGGTACTAAATCCTTCTTTAAGTGTACCAGGGCATCGCTGTAAATCTCTAAGCATTTACCTCTATTTCCTTTACTGTAATTGCTCCTATACTGTCTTTCGATGAAGTAGCCATCAACAGTCCAAAATGATCATTGTCATCAATTTGAAGCTGCCTAACCTGCATTTTCCTATTCACACCCTCTGCCAACATATTGAAAAAGAAAGGAAACAAATAGGGAGCATTATAGAATTGTTGATCCTTTGGCATCGTCAAACTCACAGCAGGATTATTCGGATCACTCCTATACAGAGCATCGTACTCAAACGTATACGTCTTGTCAGCTGCTTCTCTCAATATCCCTACGTAGATTGAATTTCTGTACACCGCTGCCTCTCTCATTATTTCTTCGTTCTTATCATGAGCTCCATACCTAATACATCAAGTAAAGTAAGAATGGTTTTAAAAGTAGGATTCGTTTTGCCAGCTTCCAATCCCTTAATGGTTCTCAAGCCAATCTCTGTAAGTTCAGACAATTGCTTTTGATTAATCCCCAAGGTCTTCCTACGTCTTTTGATGAGGCTTCCAAGCTCGCTTATGTGCATTATACCGCCCTTTTAAATATAAAAATAAGCTCAGAAAACTAAAAAGTCAACAAAAGTGCAGTAAACTGCCTTTTATATTCACAACTTCATAGAAACCTCATGACTGCAAATCAGATTTAGCGCAATTGCTTTAACTCTATGTATGAAAATCGTGTCTAGATAAAGGACTACCATCCCAGCCTATCAGATATTTTTC
>CALFBW010000094.1 GCA_937951415.1 uncultured Chitinophagales bacterium
GGTAAACACAAAGGAAGAACAGTGCAAGAGGTTTTGAAAAAAGAGCCGATGTATTATGATTGGATCATGAAAAGTGATTTCTTAGCAGATACGAAAATGAAATTAAAGAAGGTTAAAGAAGAGTTAGGACTATAAGGAGTCTATTGATTTATTTTACCTTTCTGCCGACAAAAAATCCACTTGGAGAAAGCAATTGTTCTCATACCGACCTATAATGAAATTGGTAACATTGGGCGCATCATTGATAAAGTGATGGAGTTGCGTCCAGCGTTTCACGTGCTCGTGATTGACGATGGATCACCTGATGGAACCGCAGATCTTGTAAAGTCTAAGTTCCAAGAATACCCTGGACGTTTATTTATTGAAGAACGTTCAGGAAAACTGGGGCTTGGAACAGCTTACATTCACGGTTTTCGCTGGGCTTTGGAACGCGACTTTGAATACATCATTGAAATGGATGCAGACTTTTCGCATCCAGTTTCAGCCTTGCCTGCCTTACGTGCAGCATGTGCAGATGGTAAAGCTCAAGTTTCGGTAGGCTCTCGTTATGTGAAAGATGGCGGCGTCAAGGACTGGCCGCTTGGACGAATTATTCTTAGTTACGGAGCATCAGTTTATGTTCGCATGGTTACTTGGATGCCAGTAAAAGACACTACTGCTGGCTTTGTTTGTTACCGCCGTAAAGTTTTGCAAGAGATCGATTTAGACAAAATACGTTTTGTTGGTTATGCCTTTCAGATAGAAATGAAATTTGCAGCTTGGCAATTAGGTCATAAAATCACTGAAGTTCCGATCACTTTTATTGATAGAACAGTTGGAGAGAGCAAGATGAGCATGTCTATCTTCCAAGAAGCTATTTTCGGTGTTCTTTCCATGCGTTTTTGGTCTTTTGGTAATTCTTATCGCAAGACTTAACATCCAGTATTCAATAGATTTTATTCCTCTCCCCTACTTTATTTTACATTTTTTTCTCTCCTTGGAACTATAAGATCAAAAGCTTGGTTCTGTGGCAATGGATATTTAAGTCCATTGTAAACTGAATAAAAATGAGTGAGATATTTTTCACTTCAGATCACCACTTCGGACATGAAAATATTATACGATTTTGCAATCGTCCGTTTTCAGATGCGCGTGAAATGAATCAGGAAATGATAAAAAGGTGGAATGAAAAAGTTCGACCGAAAGACATAGTTTACCACTTAGGAGATTTTGCCTTAACCCATAAAGAAAAACTAGAAGCCATTCTAGATCAATTAAATGGCAAAATCCATCTAATCGCAGGTAATCATGAAGGAGCCGCAATGCAGCTCAAATCCAGGTTTTCTTGGGTAAAAGAATACTACGAACTGAAGGTCAAAGATTCCGATTGTAGCAATGGAGTGCAGCGAATCATTTTGTTCCATTATGCTATGCGAACGTGGCGAGGACAGTCGAGGGGCAATTGGCATTTATACGGTCACAGCCACGCCAACCTGCCTGATTGGGAAGACCAGTATTGCTTCGACATTGGTGTTGATGCACACGATTTTTATCCGCTTTCTTATGCGGAAGTCAAAGAGATCATGCAAAGAAAAACTTGGGTTCCACCTTTCGAGAAAGCGAAAAGGTAAAGGTCTCAAAACTTCTTACAAAAGGTTGCAAGGCTAAATCATGAAGAGCTAAGAAATTTCTGCAACAGAATCGGAACAAGTATCGACCCTAACGATTTACTACTATGAGCTGTAGAAAGCTCTAGCGATAAGCTGAAAAGCGAAGATTTACTGCACCAGGTACGTACTTTTTTAATTCTTCTAGCAGACTCACCTCGTCTTGATAACCATTAAGACGGGCTAGCTCTTCCCCATTCGCATTAAGAATCAAGATGGTAGGATAGTTGGTAATAAAATGAGCTTCTGCTAGGCTTTTGTAGGCTTCACTTTCCGCATCCACTTTCATGGCTAAATAGTTGTCTTTGATGTATTGAGCCAAAGCGCGATCAGGATATACTGTAGCCTCCATTCTCTTGCAAGGCTCGCACCAACTGGTGTGAAAAGCTACCATAAACGGCTTCCCTTCTTCCTTAGCCTTTTCTACAAAATGATCGTAAGATCCATAGTAGAATCGTGTTCCTTTTGTACTGGTATCTTGCGCACTCAGCTGGGTAGATAAAGTCAACATGAAGGTCAAGAAGAAAGCAGCGAAAAATCTCATAAGTGTTTATTGACTCTAAATATAGTTCGCTTTTAATAAAAAAAAGAAGCCCCCAATCTCAACGACTAGGGGCTTCTCTATAGGGTTAAGGATTGGGTTCTATTTAATAAACGCCCATTGCCTTTAGTGTTTCGTATGGAATGCTTGTTCCTTGAACTCCAACAGCCAAACCATTGTCTGTCTGGAATTGCTTGATAGCATCGCGAGTTTGAGCTCCTAAGATGTTATCGATAGGACCTGGATCGTATCCTTTTTCTTTAAGAGCCAATTGGATCTTACGGATAGTCTGTGGGTTTGCATCTGATTCACACAATACCTCTCTCCACTCAGTGAATCCTCCAGCAGAAACCAAACGACGAGTCGTTACAGTTTTGTACTCAGCAGGAATTACAACTTGTGATGTTGAAGCTGGACGATCCAATACTTGACGCTTAACAGTTCTGTACTCAGCAGGAACTGTAGTCTCACGAGTAGTTGCAGGATTTTGTACAACTGTCTTAGTTACTGTTTTGTACTCAGCAGGAATTACTACCTCAGTAGTAGTAGCTGGAGTAGCAACAACTTGACGCTTTACTGTTTTGTACTGCGCTGGAATTTCTTTCAAACACCATACACGACAGTCGTTAGGATCTTTAGACAAACACTTTGTGCTTGCTTTTCCTTTTACCCACTTAGTAGTAGCAGGTGAGATCATCAATGTCTCTGTTACTGTCTCGTACGTTGCAGGAACAGTCTTCAACTTAGTTGAAGCTTCTTTAACCATAATTTCTTCAGTCACTGTAGTGTAAGTAGGAGGTACTACTTCCAACACGGTGTAACCTTCTTTGACCATTACAGTTTCTTCTTCCATGCGGTATTCCGCTTTTGAAATAGACAACTTTGTAGACTCTTCTTTTGTAAGAATCTGCTCAGTTACTGTTTCGTATTCATCTGGTACTAGGCACTTTGCGTAGCACTGACCAGGCTTTGCATCGTAAGGAAGATCAGATCCTTGACCGAATGCACTAACGCTTACGAATACTCCTGCTACGAGGATCATCGCTAACGCCTTGATACTGTTGAGTTTTCTCATGACAGACACGTGATTTAAAATGATTTATTAATATGAATTTCTTATTTCCTAATTTGACTGCAAAAGTAGTGAATTGGCGCCTCTTTTCAAAGTTTTTGCCTTTCTCTACAGCTTTCTCGGTTCAACAAGAGTGCCAACAGTTCTATTTTTTTTCATAAACGTAAGCCTCTTCAAAAATTTCCCATTCCGTCCTTTCATGATGATTTTCACCAAAGTAGGTTAAGAACTTGTCAAAGCCTGAAGCATCTTGGTAGCCATATATGGCTTGCGGATTCCTAAACTCTTCATCCATAATGGAATAGGTCGGAAAAACAACATCTCCTCGACGCGATAAGTACATCGCTAAATGATGCACTCGACCTTCTTTCTTATAAAGTTCTCCGTTTAGAGCTATTTCTTCAGAAGACCCTGCATCAAATTTGACGGCGTAAAATCGTTTTGATACATATTCTACTATATTTTTATTCTTAAAAGTACTCTCGTCCATCTTCCTACAAGCAGGACACCACTGTGTACTAACGTTGACTAAAATCTTTCGAGGTTCTATTTTCGATCGCTTGATGGCCTCCTGGAAGGTCAACCACTCAATCTCAGGGGTAAGTCTTTCAGGTTCTGGACAAGTCGACAAAATAGGTGTAGAAAAGGACAAAGAAATTCCAGCAACCATTGTGCATACAATGATCATAAGAATGTGGGGGCTAAATCTTGTAAAAGTCAATCTATCGAGCATTAACGAAAAGCATTAATCGGCACAAGTGCCTTATTTAACTACTTAAGGAATACAAATCCACCTTTGTTCTAAGATACGTTTTTCTTTTTAACTAGTAGCTATCGCTATTTGTATTTTCTTTTAGTAGCGAAACACTCTTCTAGGTTTGAATAATTCCCGGGTGAAAAGGCTTTTCAATAGGCGCATGATTCGCAGCACGTATTGACATTGATATGTATTCGCGCGTACGTTTAGGATCAATGATTTCATCTATCCAGATTCTAGAAGCAGCGTAGTAAGCAGTCGTTTGCTCCTCGTACTTTTTCGTGATATCGCTCAGTAGTTTCTTCTCTGTTTCGGGGTCTATCTTCTCTCCTTTCTTTTTCAATGAAGAGACTTTTATTTGCAAAAGCGTTTTGGCTGCTTGCGAACCTCCCATTACGGCGATCTTGGCAGTCGGCCAGGCGAAAATAAAACGAGGGTCATAAGCCTTCCCGCACATCGCATAGTTTCCAGCTCCATAAGAATTACCCATAACGATGGTAATCTTTGGAACAACTGAATTACTCACAGCGCTTACTAGTTTTGCACCATCCTTGATGATTCCTCCATGCTCAGAACGTGAACCCACCATGAAGCCCGTGACATCCTGCAGGAATACCAAAGGAATCTTTTTTTGATTACAGTTCATAATAAAGCGAGCAGCCTTATCGGCAGAATCAGAATAGATAACGCCTCCAAACTGCATCTCTCCCTTTTTGCTTTTCACTACCTTTCGCTGATTGGCCACAATACCGACCGCCCATCCATCTATTCTAGCGTAAGCGCAAACGATAGTCTTACCATAGCCTTCTTTGTATTCCTGAATCTCCGACTTATCCACAATGCACTTTAGCAAATCACGAACATCGTACGGCTTTATACCACCTTCGGGGTAAATGCCGTAGATATCTTCCGCAGGTCGAACTGGTGCTTCAGGCTCTTTTCGGTCGAATCCTGCTTTCGTAGAAGCTCCCATTTTATCAAAAATTCCCCGAATCGTTTTTAAGCAAGTTGCGTCGTCGGGCATTTTGTAATCTGTAACTCCGGAAATCTCACATTGCGTAGTGGCTCCTCCAAGTGTTTCTTTATCGACATTCTCGCCAATAGCAGCTTTCACTAAGTACGGGCCCGCTAAGAAAATAGAGCCCGTCTTATCCACAATCAAGGCTTCATCACTCATAATCGGCAAGTAGGCTCCTCCTGCAACACAGCTTCCCATAATGGCGGAGACTTGAACAATTCCCATCGCAGACATTACTGCATTATTGCGGAACATGCGTCCGAAGTGTTCCTTATCGGGAAAGATCTCATCTTGCATCGGAAGAAAAACACCCGCACTGTCAACCAAATAAATGATAGGTAGCCGATTTTCGATGGCAATCTCTTGAGCCCGCAGATTCTTTTTTCCAGTAATCGGGAACCAAGCTCCTGCCTTAACAGTGGCATCATTGGCGACAATCACACACTGCCTTCCTGAAACTTTACCAATTCCAGCAACAACTCCTCCACAAGGACATCCACCGTGTTCTTCGTACATACCAAAACCAGCAAAAGAACCAATTTCGAAAAAGCTGGATTTCGGATCAATCAAGGCATTTACACGTTCCCGAGCGGTCATTTTACCCTTAGCATGTTCTTTATCGATTCTTGCCTGACCCCCGCCCAATTGAATCTTCTCCAATTTGCGTTTCACTTCTACCCACTTCAAACGCATCGCGTCTTCGTTGGCGTTAAATTCTAAATCTTGCTTATCTTTCTTAGTGGTCATGCCTCGTTCTTAAGATCGTAAATTTACGAAGGAACTTGTGATCTTAGCGCACAAGAAGCTTTCCAAAAAACTTCTCTTTATCTCCTTTCAATTCAAGTAGGTAAACCCCCGGTAAAAGCCCGTCAATCTGGAGTTCTGTTTGCCCTTCACTTAGTGTAGTTCTTTTTTGCAAGCTGCCTGCTAAATCGTACATCGAAAGCTCTGTAAGGTTCTCATTTATTGCTGAAAAATAAATATGCGTACTGGCAGGATTGGGATAAAAATAAAAGGAAGAGCTTGCTGTTTTCACTTGTTCCGAATCATTTATTCCTGAAAACACCCCTAGAGAATTCAAATCTGTGTAAAAAGCATTTATTCCTCCTCGTTGATTCCCGCAAATCAACTCATAGTCTCCATCTTGATCCAAATCCTCCCAAGCATAGTGTAAATGCCTGCCCACTTGCCCATTGAGTAGTGTATCTGGTTCAGGAAATACGCCTGCTAGGTCAAATTCAATGTCTTCATAGCGAAATAGATGACCGCTCTCTGTTCCGATGAACAGTTGATAAGAACCTTCAAAATCTAAAACTGCAGGTGCAGTAAATCCACCAAAAGCTCCAATGACCGAGAAATTAATGCCTCCGAAAAGGAAATTATTGGGCGCATTTTCCGGGTTGGGATCAAACACGGCTTGTGCAGGGCTCCCTTGGTTTTGAAAGTAATTAAGGTTGCCATTCAACTCACCAATCAGTAAATCTAAAGCACCATCTCGGTTTAAATCTGCCAGAAATGGGACAGCATTTTGCCCTAGAACTGGCGCTTGATTTATTCCAAAGGCTTGGTAAACTATATCGGTAAACACCATTGGATTTCCAGCTCCGGCATCATTGTAAGACAGGAACAGATTCCCGTTTCCATCCCCAACAACAATATCCAAATCGCCATCATTATCTAGGTCGCCAAAAGTGGGCGCTAAGCCATAAGTGGAAGGCTCAAGCGCATGCAAGTCTAACCAAGAGGAATCTGTTAGCTCAAATTCAGGCTCCTCTTGAGAACCTACATTTATTAATAAATGTAAAGCTGCTGTGCGAACATTTTCTGTATCAAAATAGTAGTTGTTTCCAATTACTAGATCGTCTAATCCATCGGCATTAACATCGGCAAACGCAGGATACGCTCCATTGCCAAAGTCAAGCATTTCACTGCTTAAGAAATTTTTCGTGAGCAGCTCGTAAGCATTGGCATTTCCGCCAGCAGATTTACTGTATAAATGGGCATTCGCGGTATCGGTAGTATTCAAAAAATAGGGACTCGCTAGGAGGTCTTGACTACCATCATGATCAAAATCGCCTCTAAAAACTGCGGGCAAATAGCTCAAATCGATGGGACTATCGGGGTTGGGAAAACCCGATGACTGCTCATTTATCCAAGCTTGCTCGTTGTTTCCCCCATTGCTTAACAACTGTACTTGGGTCGAGCTTACCTCTGCAATCAATAAATCAGCATCGCCATCTTCTTCATAATCGAGGAGGCAGAGTGTAGAAGAGCCATGTCGCTCCTCTCCCTGCCATTCCAGACTATTTTCTGCACATTCTCCAGGGAAATCAGCCAAGTCTACTGTAAGACTCTCTCCCGTTTCTAGAAACCCTCCCCAACAAGTATTTCCACGAAAGAAGATGATCGTGTCATTGCCGTAGCCTTCTTCGATCGACTGATTTTCGAAATAAACCACATGGAAACCTGAAAAATCGTAGGCGAGCATATCGATGTCTCCGTCAAAATCCACATCATCAATAACGGGATAATCGAAAGCTCCCACGTAGGGATAGAACTGATCACCCTCTGCATCTTCACCGATAATTAAAGGATAATTTTCTTCACTGAAAAACCACTGCTGGAACTTGAGCTCTCTCGCTTCAAAACGGCCTTCGTAAAGGATCACACCAGCGGCACCGGGAATATGACTGTAGGTAAATAAATCGGGAGCTCCGTCTTTATTAAAATCGCGAAGGATGGCCCAACGAGTGATGCGAGGAAAATACTTCGTCAAAGCTGGTCGATAAACATACTGACCAAGCTCTTCTTTCCATTTAAAGGCCAGAAGATTTTCTCCATCGCCGTCGTAGATCAACAAATCTTCCATGCCATCAGCATCTAAGTCCCCCATTTGCCATTGGGGATTGTTCAAACCTCCAGCGGCGGCAAATTCCAAGCTTTCCCCTTCTATTTGCACGGGAAGTTCCCAGAAGGTCAATTCTTGGGCCGATAGCCCAAGTTCCATGGGCATTAGGAGGACAAAAAACGCCTTGGTCCAGATGTGGGTAAATATATTCAATGACTTCACAGAAATTTAACGAAGAAAAAGAAAAACGATTACCTTTGCAGCCGGCAAGTTCGTTCGACCAGCTCCTGCAGAGCCCCCCAGGACCGGAAGGTAGCAAGGGTATGTGGTTGTAGCGGTGTGATTCGGGCTTGCTTTTTTATTTCCCCTTCTTTCCAAAAACCTCTAGCGAAGCACTTCGAAAATCTTGCTTCGCTTTGCTACCTCAGTTTCGAATTCTTCTCCAGTTTCCCTTGATTCGTAGGAACGCTTTACATCAATTCGTGAAAGCAGCTGAATCATGCGCAAAGAGCTAATCACCTTCACCTGTTCATCTTCCAATTCAGAAACGGCGGGACAAGTTGTTAATCCCATCAAGCGTCCCTCCGCATCAAATAAAGCAGCTCCTTCTTCACATTTGCCAGCACCTTTGACAGCGAAGCAATCAAAATTGTCTTTCAATGCACTTTCAGAAATCCAATGCGTGTTTCTAAATTCGCTGTTTTGATTTCCGTCGTTTAGGACCGAAAGTTTCAGTTCTTCATCATGGAAGGGGAAACGATCAGATAGTGGATAGAGGATTTCACCCTTTGATTTTTCAATTGGCAATAAATTCAAAAGTAATAAGCCTGTAGTCGCATCGTAGTAATGACTTTTTGCTTTTAAAACTCCCGACTCTTCCTTGTCTGATCGCAATTCGAGATCGCAGGTTTCTCCCCATTCGTCTTGCCAATCAGGAAGGCTGGTGATTGCCCAATTTTTGGATAAAATAAATACCGTTGATCGAGCTAAAACTGATCGATTTTCTACTTCACTTAACTGCATTTCTGCCTCTACTTGCAGGTCTTTTCGAGCAGGATACATTTTCACCCATTGATGCTCAAATAGCGCCTTCATACCATTTACAAAAGACCTGCCTAATTCGAATTCTAATTGTCCTTCAGGTTTCTCGTAATCAAAGATCAAGCTTCCGTCTTCTCCAAAAACAGCAGTCGCACTCGCTTTTGTTTTTGAATCAGGATACTGGCAAGTAAATAAATATTGCCCAGGCATTGCAGTACTTTCAAAAATCAAGTCAAAATAATCGGGCTTGCCTTCTAAGTTATAGATACCATACATGCCGTTTGCTTCGCTGACAATTACCAGTTGCGCAACGTGAGGATGATCCTCTTCTGCTATTAATTTACCTCGAAAATTTTGCAATTCCGTCCGGTAAGACATCGACCAAATTCCCTCGATAGGGTTGAGCGTTTCTTGCTTATCGAAATAGGCTTGACAACTCGCACGATCAGACCAGTTCTGCGCACGGACGCCTACAGCTATTAGGCAAATGATGCCTAGTAGTAAGTACTTCTGCATTACACTTTTTTATTCAAAGGCCTCATAAATTGAACAGCGTTTGTTCAACAAGGCAATTGCGTTAACTTCTTCTACAAATGCAAAAATAAGGAAACAATCACAAGTAAATGGAATTAAAGTACTTGTGCTACTTTTTTGAAAAAACCTGCGAAACTACCATTCCAGCTTCGTCATTTATTACCAAAAAATATTGAGACGCAGGAAGAAAATCGAGGTCTATGGAATGTTCATCAATTTTATTATAAGTCCAGATTTCTAATTGCTGGCCTTGCAAATCAAACAACTGTAGGGTAAGAGGGTAAGTCCAATCACCTTCTAGCGAAAATTGAAACTCATTTATTACAGGGTTTGGATAAATAGAAAATTCACTCGCTCGGAAATCTGATAATTCTTCAATGGATGTCGTAAGTGATAGCTGAAACTCATAATTCATGTCCATTATAGTTTGCATCGTATTTCCCTTTTCATAAAAATCAACTACAACAAAGTTTGGAAATTTCAAAGTCCCTCCATAGCAGCCCCAAATACGATTTTCAAAGAAGGGATTTGTATTGGCTATCTCTGACTGAATGGTATCGCCTACGCCCCAGTCAGGGTTTGTCAAAAAGTGATTTAGAATAAAAAATTCTCCATCAGGATTTCCCCGATTATAATCACATGAAAAATCACTTGGAATAGAGTTATCGAAATGTGTTTCCACTGCATAATCCCATACGTAATGGTGCCAATCGAGATTGGCTTCAGGATCGACTCGATCTGAAAAAATCACCAGACGTTTATTGGCGTCAATCATTTCTTGAAGAGTAGGCCAAAAAGTATCATTGTCATCTCGAACAAATAAATAATCGAGCAATTGCACCTCTTCCATCACTGCATTCAAAGCTGAATCTTGCACATAACTTTCAAAAATGATCGTTACAACTTCTCGAGGATTTTCATCTAGAAATGTTTTTACTTCTAACAAATTACTACTCAGTGGTTGATGTCCCAGAAAAGACTCTGAATGGTAAACAGAAACAACGCCATTATACAGGTAAGTATCCAACATTAATCCACGAACGCCGTCATCCAGTTGCTTCGTAATACCATGTGTTTGATTGGGAAAAACGAAACCTTCATCACTGGCGTTATAGGCATTATGAGT
>CALFBW010000095.1 GCA_937951415.1 uncultured Chitinophagales bacterium
TATGTGTCACCTTCGACCGAAAATTCATTCCTTCAAAAATCGACCACCCGCTTTTATTCGCCTTACGACTCTCTGAAACCGTTTCTCCCCCTTCTGGATCTATCAAAACCAAATCAGCAAAGTATCCTTGTCGGATAAAGCCGCGTTTCTCAATCTTGAAAAGTCTCGCTGGATTATGGGCCACCTTTTGAACGATTTGGTGAATGGACAGCTCGCCAGCATGATGCAAGTCCAGGAGGCTAAGTAAGGAGTGCTGAATACAAGGAAACCCGCTAGGAGTTTCCCAGTAGTTTCCTTCTTTCTCGGCTTGCTTATGAGGAGCGTGATTGCTTGAAAAAATGTCGATCTTTTGTTCCTTGACCGCATTCAAAAGCTCCACTCTCTCCCTTTCCGAGCGAACTGGAGGGTTACTTTTTACACGGACACCCATTGCTTCATAAGCCTTACTATTTAGGAATAGATTGTAAATAGTTGTGCCAGCTGTCGTCATTTTCAGCGGTACAGAGCCAGCATTCAATTCTGCTGTTTCCTTTTGAGAAGAAATCGATAAAAAGTGTACTTGCTTTTCGCATTCATCAGCCAATTGCAAAGCCCTTTTGACCAATTCGCTTGCCGAATCTGGTGAAAATATTTCTTCGTGTGCTTGAGCTGGAACTTCATATCCGTATCGCTCGATCAATTCTACTTTTCGATCTTCTGCTGCCTCCACATTGTCGGTGCATAAAACATTGGTCAAGCGAGAGGCCTCCAGCGCCGACTTTAGTTTCTCATTCAAATTGGGATAACCTAAAGGCAACCAGAGGCCACAAATCTCTGAAGGATCCGCTTTTGCGATTTCTTTGTCATTGCTTCCATCTGCTCCCAGATAAAAGGAAAAATTGGCAAGGGAAGTCACTTGCGCCATGGCGTACTTAATTTCCAAATTTGCCAAGCTAGTAGCACTCGGAATGGTATCGGGAAGGTCCATAAATGAGGTCACTCCACCAGCCACTGCTGCTTTCGACTCACAATAGATGTTCCCTTTTGTCATCAAACCGGGTTGCCTAAAATGCACTTGCGTATCGATCATCCCAGGAATTAGCCATTTGCCTTTGGCTTCCAGCACTATCGTTGGATTGGGAATGGATATATCAGGGGCAATCTTGGCGATGTATCCTCCTTCTATCAATACGTCAGTGACAAAGGCTTCCCCTTCATTGATGACTTGCGCTTGTTTTATTAGTACAGTTTTCACGTCACACAAGTTAAGGGATTCTCCTTAGAGCACCTCATGATTACTCGCAAGAAATCAATCTCACATAAAGAACTCGATGTTCTGATGCGTTCTTACTAAGAATCTACCTCTAAAATCTTCTACTAATCACCCAGATAGACGTATTGCGGAACCAATTGCATCCGAATGGCCATTTTTACAAATTCTACCAAACTTGAGCTATTAATCTTGCGCGAAATATTTCTTCGATGCGTTTCTACCGTTCGTCGAGAGATTTTACAAATAATGGCAATTTGCTCAGACGATTGCCCCATCGCAATCAATCGCAGAATCTCCACTTCCCGTTTTGTTAATGTTTGCTGTATTACCATAGTACTCCTCCTTTCAATTTACTGCGCTATTAAAATCAAATACAGTTACATGCACTACCGAACATCAAATGTTCTTGCACGAACATAGTAGCTAGTTTTTACTAGTACGAGCGAAATCTGATAGTACAATGCTTCAACAACTTGAAAACATTCTCTTTCAAGAACCTTTAAAACGTAAGTATCTTAGGACGCTTGGGGGGCGTAAATGACTGGGGAATCATTAATGGAGAGTAGCTTGATTCGCTTTCGTCTAAATCCTGCTCATTTAAAAATGCGAATTTGCTATTTCTATATCCTCTAAAGTAGAAATCTATGGTTGCTTAGATTTCCTAAATTTTTCATAATAACTTATTACAGAAGAACTGTTGGGTTTTCAAGAATAGAACGGTTCCTCTTATCAGTACAATATACGACAAAGTACAACATCATGCAAAAGATGTATATGCTTTACTCTTCGTCCCTCTCCGCATAGAAAAGATTTGTTGATATAAAATTGAAGAAAATTGAGTCCTTTTGTATCATTTCTACTAAATTGGTCACTGAAGAAATGAATAAAATACCCCTTAACAAAGAAGACGTAGCTTTCATTTTGGGCAAATGCTATCGACATTTTCCTGCAATGATTAAGGGAGTTTATTGTAATAAATGTAAGAGCGCACACATGACCGCTTTTGCTTCTTACCAGATATTCTTAGAGGAAACTGGCGATATAGTTTTGGACGGCTTCTGTGATCATTGCAGTGATCCTTTGGTACGAGTTATCGAAACCAGTGAAAAAGACGAGCCGAAGGAGCGAGCTTTAGCTACTTGGTTGGTAAAACGGGAACTGATTAAGGCTTTGAAATAAGGTTTCTATTAATCAACTCTACCCTAACAAAGGAGATAAATCGACATTTTTTCACTCCCACTTTCCTAACTATTTCTTTCTTTTGGTAATAAATAATGGTTGCTTTCGCCGTGTTATTTTCTTGATTCATGACTGCATGCAGGAGGTATTTGAACGGGATTTACAAGATGAGAAAG
>CALFBW010000096.1 GCA_937951415.1 uncultured Chitinophagales bacterium
GTGCTGAGGTTGTAACAGGCGGGTATTTAGACGCTGATTTATGGCAAAAAGTGCAAGATACTGCCATTAAGATGTTTAAAAAAGGGCAAGAGGTTGCTGCCAATGCGGGTCTTATTTTAGTAGATACTAAGTATGAGTTTGGTTTATTGAAAACGAAGCTCATTCTTATTGACGAAATCCATACGCCAGATTCGTCACGCTTCTGGAAAGCGACTGACTACAAAAAGAATCCTGCTAAGGCTGAGCAAATTGATAAAGAGTTTGTACGTCAATGGTTATTGAAAAATAAAAAGGCAGGGAAAGTGCCAGACAGTTTACCGGCAAAAGTGGTGAACGAAACGAAAAAGCGATACGCAAGTATTTACGAACAGATTACTGGAAACAAATTCGAGTTTGAAGAAGGGGATGTTAAAGAGCGTGTCTACAATAACTTGCTAAGTGAAGGACTAATTAAGGCGGGTTATATTGCTATGATTATGGGATCAAAATCTGACTTAACACACTGTAAAAAGATTGGTGCACATTTAAAGGATTATCCTGTTACAGTGGATTACCGTATTGTTTCAGCGCATAAAAATGGAGAACGTATTGGCGAAATGGCGGACCTGTTTAATAATTCAATTGAACCTGTTGTGGTTGTTGCTGTAGCGGGGCGTTCGAATGGACTGGGAGGTGCACTCTCGGCGAACTTTAATTTTCCCGTGATTAATTGTCCACCTTTTTCAGACAAAGCGGATATTCAGGTAAATGTTTATTCCTCTCTTATGATGCCTTCGGCAACACCTGCAATGACAGTTATGCATACAGATAATGCGGCAAGAGCTGCATTGCGATCGCTGAATGTTCGAAGCATCCGTGAACAAATTGGTCAGGAGATTGATGCCATGAAAGCAAAATTGATCGAAGCAGATAATTCGGTGCGAAACTAGTAGCGGCATTTATTAATAGAAAGACTAGATAAGTACATGAACATAAATGCTATTTCTCCCTTGGATGGACGCTACGCAAAAAAAGTAGCACCGCTTGCCGAATATTTTTCGGAGAAAGCACTGATGAAAGCGCGCTGTATTGTCGAGTGTTGGTTTTTATTGGCGCTAGATGACTTGGGTATTTTCGATCCATTAACAGACGATGAGAAGGCGAGAATCGAAACAGTCATTATTGATTTTCAAGAAGAAGATTATTTGGCAATAAAAGGAATCGAGGAAAAGACAAAGCACGATGTGAAATCTTGTGAGATCTATTTGCAAGAAGCATTGCAGCTCAGTGATCCGAACATGATTCACTTTGGGCTGACATCGGAAGATGTGAATAATCTGGCTTATGCTTTTCTACTGAGGGAATATCGAAACAATGTGCAGATCCCGCATTTGGCAACAATGATGGATCGACTAGTGATTTTGATTGAGGAGTGGAAGGAGATTCCCTTTCCCTCACGAACCCATGGGCAAAAGGCTTCTCCTAGTACTGCAGGAAAGGAGTTGTCGGTTTTCTTGAATCGAATGACCCTTGTTTACGAGGAGTTGAAAAAGATGGAATTTGCTGGAAAAATAAATGGTGCTGTAGGAAACTACTCTGCTATGCTTTCTGCTGCTCCAGATGTCGATTGGCATTTATTTGCCGAACAGTTTTTAGCTAAGCATGGATTCCGTCATAATATTGCCACAACTCAAATTGAGGATCACGATAGTTGGGCAAAGTATTTTAACTTAACGCGTCAACTAAATAATATTATTATTGATCTAGATGTGGATTGTTGGCTATACATTTCCAAAGATCTTTTTTTCGAGAAAGTGCAAAAAGATGAAGTTGGTTCTTCTACCATGCCGCATAAAGTGAATCCAATAAATTTTGAGAATAGCGAGGGTAACATGATGCTCTCGAATGCCATTCTAGGTTTCTTGAGTGATAAATTGTGTCGCTCCAGAATGCAAAGAGATTTATCTGATAGTACCGTCGAGCGAAACTTCGGTGTGGCTTTAGGGTATGCACATATGGCAATTTCGGAAACCGTGCGTGGTTTGAATAAACTTCAAATTAATGAAGTGCAGTGTTTGGAAGAATTGAAGAACAGTCCGGAATTATTAGCAGAACCTATCCAGACCATCTTGCGATTGGCAAAAGTGGAAGATCCTTATAATTTATTGAAGCAGGCCACGCGGGGCCAGAAGCCCGATATGAAAATGTTGATGGATTTAGTCGATACATTAAATATCGCAGACAAGTTCAAGGAGGCTATCCGTGCATTAGAACCTGAGACCTATATTGGTGATGCACATAGAATAGCTGATTTAGTAATAAGCTCTTATAAATCTGTCCGATGAAAATAGCCGTTCTAGGTTCTGGAGGAAGAGAACATGCATTGTGTTGGAAATTAGCACAGTCCGTGGGAGAGCAAGCAGTCTTTTGTCTGCCAGGTAATGGAGGAATACCCAACAGTCATGCATTAGATATTTCTGATTTTGGAGCAATAAATAAATTCTGCCTAGCACACGAAATTGAATTAATTGTCGTAGGTCCCGAGCAAGCTTTAGTAGATGGAATTGTAGATTACTTTTTGGATATTTCGTCGAATATAAAAGTGTTTGGTCCTGATAAAGCAGCGGCTGCCTTGGAAGGCTCAAAGCTGTTTGCGAAGACATTTATGAATAAATACGAGGTGCAAACAGCTTCGTATAATTCGTACAATAAACCAGATGATGCTTTTCGTGAAATAGAGCGCCTTAAGGGGTCGGTCGTAATTAAGTACGATGGTCTGGCTGGAGGCAAAGGTGTTTATGTCTGCTCT
>CALFBW010000097.1 GCA_937951415.1 uncultured Chitinophagales bacterium
TTTTTGCTTTATCTAATGCAGTTTCAAAATCAGGAACCTCCTCAAAACACGAAATCGCTGTAGCTGCATTTGCCAATACTACTTGATTTTGTGCGGCAGTTCCTTTTCCACTTAGGACAGATAAAAAGATGTCTGCATTTCCTTCTACCGTATCTGCTCCTACTATTTCAGCCTCCTCCAATTTATCGAGTTTTAGATCTTTTGGTGCTAGGAGTTTTTCCCCTTTTTGATCAATCATTTTAAAAGGACAAGTCAAGGATATTTCATCGAAGCCATCTAAGGAATGTAAGACCTTAAACTCCTTGCGGGCCTTTCGCAATAAATAAGGATAAATGCGCGCCAGCTTTAAATCAAAAACACCCGTTAATTGATAAACAGGTTGCGCGGGATTTACCAGCGGACCTAGCATATTAAAAAAGGTCTTCACGCCAAGCTCTCTTCGAATCGGCGCCACAGATTTCATGGCAGGATGAAACAAAGGCGCATGTAAAAAGCAAATACCCGCTTCTTCAATTTGTCTAGAAAGTACATCAGTATCGTTGGTGAACTTGTAGCCCAAACTTTCGAGTACATTCGAAGAACCACAAATGGAGGAAACGCCATAATTTCCGTGTTTGCTCACAGGATAATCGGCACCCGCTACGACAAAGGAAGCTAGGGTGGAAATATTAAAAGTGTTTTTTCCATCACCACCCGTTCCGCATAAATCAATACTTTCCAGCCCTTTCAAATCGAAAGGAACACAAAGGTCCAGCAAGGCATCACGGAAACCGCTTAACTCCTCCACCGAAACAGAACGCATCAAATAGACCGTCATAAATGCGGCGATTTGTGAATTATTAAAATCGCCTCCAGCAATTCGATGCAGTATTTCTCGAGCCTGCTCATGCGATAATTCACGGTGCTCAAATAGTTGATTTAATATCGCTTTCATGCTCGATTCGCGTTTAGAAAATTTCGTAATAATTGATGTCCGTCTGGGGTAAGAATAGACTCGGGGTGATACTGCAACCCGACAATTCGATGGTCTTTATGTTGCACGGACATGATCTCTCCTTTTGCGTCTTTAGCGGTCACTATTAACTCAGGAGGACAGCTTCCATTTTTAATAATCCATGAATGGTAGCGCGCTACCGAAATTTCCTGCCCTAATCCTTCGTATACATTTTTGCTTTCTCCTTCCGAAATAAAAATCGGTGTTTGAAAACCGTGATACACTTTTGACAAGTTTTGCAAGTCTGCTCCAAAGGCTTCTCCAATCGCTTGATGTCCTAAGCAAATACCCAAAATAGCTTTGCTCTCCTTAAAACGTTGAATAAGCTCGGGCATTATTCCGGCGTCTTTTGGCAAACCAGGGCCTGGTGATAAAATAATGGTATCGTAAGCCTCTACTTCGTCCAAGCTAATTTTATCATTCCGAAAAACTTCGGGCCGCTCGCCAGTAATATCCTCTACCAACTGCACCAAGTTGTAGGTAAAAGAATCGTAATTATCGATGATTAAAATCTTCATTAGGCTTCCAAATTTTCAGCCATTGACAATGCCTTTTCTAAGGCGGCCAGCTTGTTATTTACTTCTTGTAATTCTTTTTCGGGATCGGAGTCGATTACTACGCCTGCTCCTGCTTGATAATGCAGTTGATTGTTCGTAGAAAAGAACGAACGGATCATAATAGCTTGATTTAATTGTCCCGACATTCCTACAAAACCTACTGCGCCTCCATAAAAACCACGGGCGTGGGTTTCGTATTGATCGATCAATTGCATTGCTCGATATTTAGGAGCACCTGACAAAGTTCCTGCGGGAAAAGAATCGGCAAAAACTCGAAGTGCCGAACGATCGTGTAATTGTCCGCTTACTTCCGACACCAAATGAATCACATGACTGAAGTACTGCACTTCTCGTAATTTTTCTACTTTCACGTTCCTTGTATTTCTACTCAAATCGTTGCGAGCTAAATCGACCAACATAACGTGTTCGGCATTTTCCTTTTCGTCATCGAGCAAACGCTCCGCGGCTTGTCGATCCGCTTCATCATCGCCTGTTCTGCGATACGTTCCTGCAATGGGATGAATGGTTGCTTTTTCATCAACGACTACCAACTGTGCTTCAGGGGAAGAACCGAAAATGTGGTAAGAGCCGTAGTCAAAATAAAACAGATAAGGCGAGGGATTGATAGAGCGTAAAGCACGATATACTTGAAAGTCATCTCCTTGAAATTCTTGGCTAAAACGGCGCGACAAAACGATTTGAAAAACATCTCCTTTTTGACAATGGTCTTTTCCCAATCGCACCATTTCTCTATAAGCTTCATCGCTGATGGGACTGGTTCGCTCTGCTGTTCTTGAAAAATCAAATGCGCGACCATCTCTATGCATCACACGGTTCTTCAATTCTTCCAAACGCGATTCTTCTCCTTCTGGACAGTGTTCAATAAGCAGTAATTCATCCTTGAAATGGTTAATCACTATCTGAAATCGATAGAAAGAATATTTCAAGTCGGGACGACCAGAACTAGGTCTTTCTCGAAACTGAATGCTCTCAAACTCTTGTACCGCATCAAAGTTGGAATAGCCAAACAGTCCCACATGCCGATCCAATTCCACAGGAATATCTACTTGATGTGCTGACACAAATGCCTCTAAGGCATCCACCGCATCCGACTGTTCTTCCTGTTTTATTCCCGAAACTACCACCTTCTTCTCCTCCACCTCAAAGCTGCTTAAGGCCTCAAAACACACGAAGGACAACAGTTTCTCTTACCTGTGTTTTGAGGCCTCAAAGCTGCTTAAGGCCTCAAAACACAGGTAAGAGAAACTGTTGTCCTTCGTGTGGTAGTCGGAACTTTCTAGCAGCAATATTTCTGCGAATTGATTGCGCAACTGCAAAAACAGATTCACGGGAGTGGTGCGATCCGACAAGAGTTGCAAATATTTGGTATTCAGCTTCATGCTATCTCTTTTATTTATTACTTAAGCTGCTTTCTTAGCTTCTCACTTAGTTTTGGGGCATAAAAAAAGGCTTGTCGTGATTGACAAG
>CALFBW010000098.1 GCA_937951415.1 uncultured Chitinophagales bacterium
CTATATGAAAAATCAGGTTTTTCCTGCAGCAATTACATAATGGAAAAACAGGTGTAAGGTGAGGTTCTCGATCGAAATATCCGAAAGTATAAAAGGGAATAGCTTCTTGCTGGTTGTTATTCTTATTCTTTTTTTAACCGCTTGCGAAAACGACGCTTCTTCGGAGGCTAATAGTGAAATAAAAGATTTGCAAAGCCAGCTTCAGAAAATGGAGCTTCAGAATAAGCAGTTAATGGCTGAAAATGATCCAAAAGCATTCCCTTTGGTACACACCGTTTATTTAAACCTAAAAGAAAATCTCGGTCAAAAGGATAAAGAAGTGCTTTGGGAGGCAATTAGAGCTTTAGAAAACATTCCCTTCTTACACGATTTGGAGTTGGGTGTGTTTGAGGATTTGAACGACAAAAGATCCTTGTCAGATTTAGAGTGGGTCTTCCAAATGAAGTTCAAAGACACTGCCGATTATCAGAAGTATCAAGAACATCCAACACATTTATTACTAAAAAAGATCGCAAAGGGAAAGTTGGATGCTCCTCCAGTTACACATGATTTTAAATTGAAGTAAAATGGCAAAATTGAAGAAAAGCTTTTCCGCGCCATTAGCACAGTTCGATGACAGCATTTGGGGTTTTCATTTGCGTGTTCCCGAGGACATCGTAAATGAATTTCATGCAAAAAAGATCAAGCGCTTCAATTGTACAATCAATGGTGAACATCAGATGCCCTGTGCCGTTAATCCTCATGGAGACGGCTACTACTTTGTTTACATGAACAAACAAGTCCGAAAGAAATTGGCATTGAAATTACATGACATTGTACACGCGGAACTGGAGCCCAACGAAACAAAATACGGTGTTCCATTACCCGAAGAATTGGAAGAGCTCTTGTATCAAGATCCTGAGGGAAGTGATTTTTTTCACGCTTTAACGCCAGGTAAGCAACGAAGCTTGATTTATTTGGTGTCGAAAATCAAATCCTCTAATCTTCGACTGCAAAAGTCCTTGGTAATTTTGGACTACTTGAAATTTTCAGGAGGCAAGTTGGATTTTAAAGAGTTAAACGAAGCCTTCAAAAACAGTAAGCGAAAGTGAGCTGGCTTTTTAAAAGAAATAAATAAGACAATAAGAGTGATCATGGCTCCGTGCTGTTGGTCAAAGAATAAAAGAATATGGCAATAAAAGATACTTGGAATGGATCGGCGCACTATCTCTGCGATCCAGAATTAGCGCAAGCTTTTCATATGGCGCGCGTGCTAGGGATGCCTTTGCTAATTGAAGGAGAGCCGGGAACGGGAAAAACGGAATTGCCCATTCAATTTGCCAAAGACAAAGACTTGCCTTTGTTCATTTATCCGGTAGGTTCAAAAAGTACGGTCGATCAGTTTGTTGCCAAGTTTGATCACGTAAAGTACCTCCGAGATTCTCAAGTGGAGGTCTTGAACTCTCAACGAGAAGAAAAAGGAATGGCTCCCCTGGGCAGTGGAGGAAGAAGTACAGAAAATCCCGACGACTATATCACTTTAGGGCCAGGAGCGCAATCTTACAGCCATCCCAATTCTGTTTTATTGATTGATGAGATAGATAAAGCGCCGCGGGAGTTTCCGAATGATTTGCTTTTTGCACTCAGTCATCGAAAATTTATCCTTCCAGAATCTGGCAGAGAAATTAGCCTAAGCGAAGAGGAAATGCCTGCCATTGTGATCACCAGTAATCGAGAACAAGAGTTGCCCACAGCTTTCAAAGGAAGATGCATTTATCACTACATTCATTTTCCGGAGCCCGATATGATGTACGAAATCATTAATCGGCATTTTCCAACGGCCAATAAGGAATTGGTCAATAAAGCAGTAAATATGTTTTATCAATTCCGCAGCTTAGGTTTGGAAAGAGCGCCATCTACCCGTGAGTTATTGCACTGGTTGAAGTACTTGCAATCTTTCGCCAAGGAAGAAGCATTTAATAAATTAGAAAAAGCGGAAGGAATGGGCGTGTTGGCAAAAACCCAAAATGATCTGGCACGTATTGAACATACTTTTAAGTAGTCGGTATGTTTAAAAGTCTGCCCGAATATTTTCGTGAACACAACTTGTCGGCCGATGTGCGTACACTCATGTTGCTGCGCAAATGCATGGACAAAGGTCTGGTCAATACCTTAGGAGATTTGTTTCAAGTCTTAAAGGGTTTGGTGACAACAAGTCCTAGAGAGTTTGGTCCTTTTACCACCGCTTTTTACGCCTATTTTTTGGATGTAGAAATAAAACAGGGGGAGCAACTGGAGTCAGCCATTTTGCGCTCTCAAACCTTCAAAGATTGGTTGAAGGAAAAAGGAGATGCTTTTACCAAAGAGGAGCGAGAAGATTTACCCGGAAGGATTGATCAGTTTATCAATGAAGTGCATGTAACTTCCTACGACATTGTGAACATGTTGAAAGGAGAGGATATTCTCAATAAAGACGATCCATCCATGGCCGATGATGACGAGCAGGAAGGAGAAGCTCGCAATCATTTAGATCAAATGGCAGACTACAGCAACATTCCTTTAGATGAATTGCTGAAACGCATGGAAGAAGTCGCCAAACAACAAAAGCGCAGACACCAAGGAGGCAGTCATTGGATTGGTCAAGGAGGAACTTCGCCTTATGGAAATGGAGGTGCGGCTAAAGATGGCATTCGAGTAGGCGGCGCAGGTGGAGGAAAGATGGCGCGAAAAGTTATCGGTGATAAAAACTTCTATCCTGTTGATCGAAAAGTGGTGCTGCAAGATGGAAACATCGATGTAGCATTGGCAGCGCTCAAAGGAATTCAAGAAGAAAGCACAGAACTCATCCTCGACATTCCGCAAACGGTAAAAACAGGCGTAAAAAATGGAGGTCTTTTTCTGCCAGAATTAAAAGAAAAGAAGGAGCAGAAAATTCAAATCATTTTATTGATTGATAATGGAGGCTGGTCCATGACTCCTTATGTGCGCTCAGTGACCAAGCTTTTCGCCAAAATGAAACGTCGTTTCGCCCACGATTTGCAAACCTATTATTTTCACAATACCATTTACGACCGCGTTTGGTCGGACGACCGAAGAACCAAAACTGTTTTATTAGACAAGGTTTTGCAGCACCATAAAAACTACAACCTCATTGTTATCGGCGATGCCGACATGGCTCCTTATGAACTCGATCGAAGAAGCCGAAATTTCTGGAAAATCCTCGAACAGCGCTTTCAACGATCCGTCTGGCTCAACCCAATGGACGAAAGATATTGGCCAGGCTCCATTACCTGCAGTGTGCTCAAGCAAATTATTCCCATGTTCAGTCTAAGCCCGGAGGGAATTGAAAAAGCAGTCCAACACTTAAATCGAAAGAAGAAGTAGGATTTGTATGATGAGCGTTTTTG
>CALFBW010000099.1 GCA_937951415.1 uncultured Chitinophagales bacterium
AGGTTATGGTTTTTTCAAGCACATGACCGACCTGAACGAAACGCCAGGATCAAGAGACATTGTGCTGTATGATGCCTTGCCAAATTCATTGCCACGAGTGGGTGGAATCATCACTTCGGTGATTCAAACGCCTTTGTCGCACGTGAACTTGAGAGCCATCCAAGACAATGTTCCGAATGCATACATTGCCGATCCTTTGTCGATTGATTCCATCGCCAATTTGTTGGGCGGCTACGTTTATTACAAAGTGGAAAATGAGACCTTTCAATTTCGGGAAGCGACTTTAGATGAAGTGAATGCTTGGTACGAAGATCTACGACCAACCGAACCTCAAATACCCATTCGAGACTTAAGTAGAACGGATATCCTAGCCTTAGATGAAATTGAGTTTGAGATGTCTACTGCCTTTGGAGCAAAATGTTCGAATGTAGCCACGATGCGCCGCTTCGATTTTCCGGAAGGTACCATTCCCGATGGCTTCGGAATTCCTTTTTATTACTACGATGAATTCATGAAATACAACAATTTTTATGAAGAAGCGCAGGTAATGATCGACAACCCAACTTTCCGAACGGATATAAATTTCCGAACGGATCGTTTAAGTACGTTCAGGGAAGACATCAGAAATGCTCCGATGCCGCAATGGATGTTGGATGATTTACAAGCAATGCACGACGCTTTCCCCGAAGGAACGAAAGTGCGCTGTAGATCTAGTACGAACAATGAAGATTTACCCGGCTTTAGTGGAGCGGGTTTGTACACTTCGAAGACACAACATTTAGACGAAGGACACATAAAGAAATCCATCAAGCAAGTGTATGCGAGTATGTGGAATTTTAGAGCTTACGAAGAAAGAGACTTCTACAGAGTAGATCATTTCGTGGCGGCAATGGGCGTGCTTTGTCATCCCAATTTTGATGGTGAAAAATCCAATGGGGTAGGAATTAGTATTGATCCAATTTATGAAACAGAAGGAACTTTTTATCTAAATACCCAAGTTGGAGAGTCCTTAATTACGAACCCCGATCCGAACTCAGTACCGGAGGAGATTTTATTGTATGAAGACCCGGAGCAATCAGGCGGTTACCTCGTTTTGAGATTGTCTAACCTAGTAAATCCTGGTGAGTTAGTAATGGATGTAGCCTATCTCAATCAAATGCGAGAATTTTTGTCGGTGATTCATGATGAGTTTGCCATCCTCTACGATGTGGTTGGAGCGGAAGGTTTTGGTATGGACATCGAGTATAAGGTTACCATTGACGATCAGTTGGTAATAAAACAAGCAAGACCTTGGGTGTCGTTTTGGGCAGATATTACCTCGGATAATGATTTAGCCGTTAAAGCAATTGTTGACCCGCAGTCTTCCGCTAGTCTAGGAAGCAATGAGCTAGTAAGGGCAACGATTGCCAATCATGGTTTAAACGACATGAATGATTTTGACCTCACCTTAATGATTAATGGTCAAGTGATGCAGACGATGAATATCCCGAGCACCATTGAACCTTTCAGTGAAGCAGATTTCCAATTTACAGAAGGGCAAGATTTCTCTACACCTGGAGATTATGATGTCACTGTGATCGTGAGTGATATGGAAGATGAATATGGCAATAATGACACCTTAAGCGTGCTCGTGAGCAAAGTCCTTCCATTGGATGGAGCATTGTCTATTGAACAAGTAGCAGTGACTTGTAATGACATCGTTGAAGTACAAGCTATTATTGCAAACGAAGGAGAGACAACCATAGAAGAAGTGGAAATTGAAGTGGTCGTAAATGGCCAAGTGGTGGATGTTGTTTTTGCTTCTGTAGACATACTATTCCAAGAGCAAGGTACCGTGGTAATTAATGTAGAGGATAATCTCCAAGCTAATAATGTGGTCTCTCTTAATTTGTTGGGAGTAAATGGCCAAGTGGATGGGAATGGAAGTAATAATTTTGATTCTGGTGCCACCAGTTTAGAGTCTGATTACGATACATTCACACTTTTACTTACTGCTGATAATTATCCTCAAGAAACTACTTGGGAGATCATTGATGGTGAAAACAATCAAGTAGTGGTTAGTGGAAATTTGCCTGTCAATGACGGTCAACTTTATTCCCAAGACTTCTGTTTGGACTTTGCCTCTTGCTACACACTTGCGGTCTACGATTCATTTGGAGATGGCATTTGCTGTGGTTTTGGACAAGGAAATATTGAGTTAGTAAATTCATCTGGCCAAACCATTGTAAGTGATGATGGGAATTTCGGTTCTTCGGTTCAATTAACCTTTTGTCCAGACAACCTGGGCTGCGATTTTACAGCCTCTGTTGACCTAAGCAACCCGAGTTCGAGTAGTGCTAATGACGGTGCAATTATCATTAATACCTCTTCTGCTCTTAGTCAATTTGCCTACAGTATTAATGGAGGTCAATCTTTTTCTGCAAATAACGCCTTCAATAATTTAGCCCCTGGGGTTTATGAGGTTTTTGTGCAAGATCTTTCCGGGGAGTGTACATTTGAAGAGACCGTAACACTAGCCGCATGTACATTTGAATCGGCAAGTATAATTGCTACAGAAGTGGCCTCTGTTGTGTCTGCAAATGGTTCTATTGAAATTACGCCAACCTCGGGAGTGGCTCCTTATCAATACAGTATTGATGGCGGACAAAATTTTGTGGACAATAATGTATTCTTGGATTTGGCAGTGGGTAATTACAATGTAGTAATAAAAGATGCCACGGAAGTTTGTAGCTATGAAGTAGCAGTTCCAATTCAAGTTTGTGCACTAGCAGCATTGATCGAAACTTCCAATGCAGAAACTGATGACTCGAACGATGGAAGTATGACGATTATGCCTCTAGTGGGTGTTGGTCCATTCCAGTTTAGTATTGATGGAGGGCAAACCTTCTTTGACGACAATGAGTTTACGGACTTAAGTGGAGGAACTTACGATATCGTTATGATGGATGATACAGGCTGTTTGTACAATAAATCGGTAACTGTTGAGGTGGACATGATTAGTGCAATAAATGATCTTACGGCTAGTGGAATTAAGGTATATCCGAATCCAACGAGCAATGATTTCCACATCGAAATGGAAGCCTTTTCTGACCTTTCTGATAAGGTAAACATCATGGTTTACGATAACTTAGGAAGAGCCGTCAAGTCCAGTTCAATCTCTAATATTGACGGTGGAAAAGTGACGATTTCGTTGAACGCTTTTGCCTCAGGAACTTACATTGTAAAGTGCTATAACAGTTCTTTTGAGAAACACTTTAGTGTAATTAAGTTCTAGACGAACAGAAAATTAAGCATATTATTTGCACTGCTATTTATTGCAATTAAGTAGCAAAGTAATAAATGCGGAAGCTCAAAGGATTTTATTCGAGTCCTTTAAGCTTCCGCATTTTTGTTTTGGTTGAAGCATTTAAGCATTTAAGTGATGTATATGTTCTCTACTTGAAGATTTCCTAAAGACAAATAGGTTTTCTTCCTAAGACTCATATAAGTACTGAGGTATTTGAATTTTTAGCAGGGTGGCAGGTCGAATTTGCTAGGAGACTTGATTTCCTCTTCGAGAGGGCAAGAGGGCTTGGTACTGCCAATGAGACTGTCGGATCTATCGTAAAATAGGATAGTCTATCTTTGGGTATGGCAATTGCAAATACTTTGTACAGCCTTTAGTAAATGCCTGTTTCATGACTTTTTTATACAGAATTTTCCTTTTTATTCTTTTGTTCTTTTTTACAGAAGTTTGTTTGGCCCAAGTGCCGATCTTGGATTATTCGCTTAACAGCCTAGGGCAAGTGGAATTGGAAATTGAAGGGAACGCAGACAAATATTATCTGTTGCATACCTTGCCGCAGTCAAATCAAAGCTATGAATATATTTCTTCTATCACTATGGGAGTGGATGGAAATATGCTTATTTCTGAGCCCTTGTCCGCCTTGCCTGAATGGACTTATTCTATTTCAGAGCACTCAATTGCAATGCCAGATGATGTAGACGGAGATGGTGTAAACGATATTGCTGAATACAATAATATGCCAACAGAAGCTCCCCTCAATTTTGCTCCGCCAGTTTCTTTTGTTGATGGAGTCACCAGCTTGAATGTAAGTGAGGTCTTCACCGAACTTGCACTGGTGAGCGAAAATATATCGTGGGCTCCTTTCCTCAATAATCAACAGTTCGTTAAGTTTATCATCTTTAATCAAGACAGCGAACAACCACTTATTTATTTTATTAACAGTAAAACACATGAGATTCATGCCGATTTCATTAATGCTATTGATATGAATGGGGTAGAAGAAGTTTCAGGAGAGATTGTCTATAATCCGAATACAATTAATCCAAATGGAGTTTTTGGTACCTATTCTTTTAACTTTTCATTCGGTGATGCTTTTGATTTTGAGCATACGCAAAGAACCTTTGAGTTGTTGGCCGCTAATATGCCTTTGCTGAGAAATAATTTTGTTCATTTTATTGGAAATGGAGGAGAAAGCGATCATCTAAATTTGTACGCGGATCAATTCCTTGGATCGAGAATGACGGTGGTCCTAGAGTCGGAGTTTTTTGCAGAGGTGGATTTCCTTCCCTTCAATCAGGCGGAAGGCTATGGCTTTTTTAGACAGATGGAATTAAATGAGCTGCCCGGTTCACGGGAAATTGTTTTGTACGATGCCTTGCCTAATTCCCTTCCACGAGTAGGGGGAATTATTACTTCTGTGATTCAAACGCCGCTATCTCATGTAAATCTAAGGGCGATTCAAGACAATGTGCCGAATGCGTATATCAAAGATCCATTAGAGGTTCCTGCTATTTCTAGTCTTTTGGGGAAATATGTGCATTATCGAGTAGAGGAAGATAATTACCTACTTGAAGAAGCAACATTGGAGGAAGTGAATGCTTGGTATGAAGCCATTCGTCCGACAGAAGAACAAATACCAGATCGCGACTTGTCTCAAACGAATATTCTGCCTCTAGATGAAATCGAATTTGAATGGGCTGATGCCTATGGTGCAAAGTGTGCAAATGTGGCTACCATGCGCACCTTTGATTTGCCAGAAGGTACGGTTCCAGATGGATTCGGAATACCTTTTTATTACTACGATGAATTCATGAAGTTTAACGGATTTTATGAGCAATTAGAAGAGATGCTGGGAAATCCAGATTTTATCGCAGACTTAGAAACACGAATTGAGATGCTCGATGATTTTCGAAAAGTTATTCGGGATGCCGATATGCCTCAATGGATGTTAGACGATTTGCAAGAAATGCATAATGCTTTTCCTGAAGGAACAAAAGTGCGTTGTAGATCTAGTACGAATAATGAAGATTTGCCCGGCTTTAGTGGAGCAGGCTTGTACACATCAAAAACACAGCACTTAGACGAAGGTCATATTTCAAAGTCCATAAAACAAGTGTATGCAAGTATGTGGAATTTTAGGGCCTTTGATGAAAGAGACTTTTATCGAGTTAATCACTATGTTGCTGCCATGGGAGTTTTATGTCACCCCAATTTTGAAGAAGAACAATCCAATGGGGTAGGGATTAGTATTGACCCCATTTTTAATACGGTAAACACCTTTTACCTCAATACCCAATTAGGAGAGTCTTTAGTTACCAATCCTGAAGAAAATGCCATTCCTGAAGAAATTCTACTAGATCAAGATCCTGAAGAAGGTTATGTGGTACTTCGATATTCTAATCTCGTTGGATTTAATGAGTTAGTGATGGAAGAATATTATCTCGATCAAATTAGAAATGATTTAGGAATTATTCATGATGAATTTGCAGAATTATATGACCTTGTTGGTGCCGAGGGTTTTGGTATGGATATAGAATATAAAGTAACTGCTCAAGACCAATTAGTTATCAAACAAGCAAGGCCATGGGTTTCTTTTTGGTCAGAAATTAAAGCTAATTATGATCTCGCGCTTACAGCACTTGTACAGCCAACTTCACCGCCTCTTTTAAGCTCAGAAGAATTAATTACTGTAGAAATTGCCAATAAAGGATTACAGCCTTTAAAAGACTTTGAAATTTCCCTTTTTGTTGAGGAAGAATTCGTCGAGACTATTACTATAGAAGATACTTTGAGGCATTTTAATTCTGCCGAATATCAATTCAACACCCCCGTTGATTTATCCATTTTTGGAGATTACAACATTATGCTTGTGGTTTCACATCCTTTGGATGGATACAGTAGAAATGATACTTTAAATACTACAATTAGTCAACTGCACGCTTTGGAAGGTGAGATTGTTGCCGACTTAGATCAAGCAAAATGTGGCGAAACAATAAATGCTTTTGCGAAAATCACTAACTGGGGTGCCAATACTTTTAATGAAGTCGAAATCGAAGTCATTGTGAACGGTCTGTCTGTTGACACTGTGATTTTCGATACGGATATCCCGTATAGTATGGAAGTAAGTCTGCCCCTGACTGTGACGCAGAATTTGATGCCAACGGATAATGAGATTTCTTTAAATTTGCTTTCCGTAAATGGAGAAGAAGATGCAATATTAGAGAATAATAACTCCTCATTTATCGCAGACCTTGATTACGATAACGAGTATGTAAAACTGATCATAGATCCTGATAATTATTCAGAAGAAATTTCTTGGGAAATTGTTGATGAAATGACCGGTAAAACAATTGCCTCTGCAAACTTAGAAGCTGGCTTGGGCTTTTATTCTGAAGAGATTTGCATAAATTATCGTTCTTGCTTTAGTTTGATCGTTCGAGATTCCTCCGGAAATGGAATTTGCTGCGCATCGGGCAATGGAAGTTTTTCATTAGAAAATGCACTTGGTGAAACACTCTTTTCGAATAATAGTGAATGGGAACATACTGCAACAGAATTCTTTTGCCCCGATCCAGGAGAATGTAATATGGTAGCAGGAATGTTTACCGATTTAGCATCTGGAGAAGATCAAGAGGATGGTTCAATAAGTATTGTGGCCATCAAGGGATT